>JAOUEU010000118.1 GCA_029858555.1 Candidatus Zixiibacteriota bacterium | reverse complement strand
TCAGAAAGCGGCTGTGGTAGCGCTTCTCAAAGTATTCGGGCATGGTGTGGACGTCGTAAGCCACCGACATCTTCTTGATTCTGTCGCCCAGAAGCCACCAGACGGCCAGCACCCCCAGAAAGGCGTTGCCGACGGCGATCCACAGTCCGGAATAGCCGAATCCCCAGCCGACTTTTCCGGCAAAACCGATAAACAGCACGGCCGAGAAGTAGGCGGTGCCGTATGTAAAGGCGGTCATCCAGGGGCCGACGGCGCCACCGCCGAGAAAAAAGTCCTTGAAAGAACGGGTACGGCGCATACCGAGAATGCCCAGGATGACAATCATCAGCGCAAAAGCCGAGATGACGATGATCTTTGCCAGCATGTAATTACCCTCAGTGCACAGATGAAATAAAAAATATCCGCGCCATCATAACTTCAACATAAACTCCACCCTGACCCAGCTGTACCTGACGGCTTCGTCGAAATAGAAGTTGCCGGGGAAAAAGGTTTCCCAGAGCAGATGACCACTGAGGCGGTCGTTGATTTGAAAAGTCATTTTTCCGATCAGCAATTCACCTCGGGTTTTTCCGGTACCGCCGGGGAATGAAAGCGCGGTGTCGGGCACCTGTGATGCTATCAGATGTTGAAAGTCGCCCTGCACCCGTACCTGATCCGAGAGTTTGAATCCCACTCGGACATACGCGGAGGCGAAGTTACTCCAGTAGGCGACGCCGCCCTCACGGATCAAGGTGTAAATAGAAGACTCGCTCCATTTGGGCCAGCGGGCGAACAGCGGGTCCCAGCCTTCCCAGTCACCGGTCTCGGGATCATCGCCGCTAAGATAGACGGCGCCCGCCGTCAGGGCGGAGGGCAGGTAGACAGCCCAACCGGTAGTGTAGTCGAGGTGCGTGTAACCCCCGAAGGCGGCCCGGTCGGCATCGCCGAGTTTACCGAACTGATAGGCGGCTTCAATGGTGGCAGAGAGTTTCTCCATTGCCGGTACCTGCACACGGCCGCCGAAGGTGTTAATCTCGGATGCCGCCGGTTGGGTAGCGGTCTCTTTGACATTCTTGCGGATCGCGTATGCCTGCAGGTTGGTCGCAGCGAAGTCGCCGGAGAAATAGGCACCGAAGCCTTCTTCGGGTTGATCGACCATTGGCTTGTCCTGATCGTGAAGAATGGGCAGCCACTCGTCGGTTTCCTCCTGGTACATATAGAACAGGGAGAGGCTTTTGGCTTTGTCCAGTTTCCAGTCGAAGCGGGCGGCATTAAAATAGATGGACCGGGAGCCGTCAAGCGGTCCGCCGTCCATCACCAGGAAACCTTCGCCGAGGATAATGTTCTGGCGGCCGAGAGTGAGGGTCCCGCGAAAACCACTATCAATGTTCCACTTCGCATAGAGCAGGTCGACAAAAGCCTCGTCGAGGGTAAATTTCTGAGAAACCGGCGCGAAATAGGAGCGGAACTCGTTGGTTAGCTTCAAGGCGAATTCGATATCCGACGCGAGGAACCACTGCCCCATCAAGCTGGTGCGGTGGCGCGTGAACGAGTAAACATCCCAACTGGCATTTCTCAAGTTGATAGTGTAATCCCAAGTCACCAGGCGGAAGCGTTCGGTGAAACTCAACCGGAAGTTGGGGTGGATATTGCCTTTGGCGGTATCCTGGCCTGACACCGCCACGGCCGGCAGCAACAGAGCCAGGGAAATAACCAGCAGCAACTTCTTTGATACGCGTGATAAACTCATGGAAAGGAAATCCTTACACCGGACTGCGGTGAAGAGCAGAGGTTCCGGGTTGCCTGTGAAACAAAGATGCTCATGTCTATTCCTTATACCTGCGTTTGGACAGGTAATTTACCGAACCCGGAAGTCGAGGGCAAGGGAGAATATTGGCCGCGGAAAGGCGGACGACAGGTGGAGGGTTATTCGCCCCAGTCAAGGTTATCGAGGGCCAGGCGGAGATGGCCGGCCATTTTGAAGCGCTTTCTGATCAGGCTGTGCTTGCGACCCATGACTATCTGGCGGATGTCTTTTCCGACGCGGCGGTAGCCGTCGGGGCCGCCGATCATCTCGTAGAGCATGGCTATCAGGTCATAGACGTCGTATTGAATCTTTTCGCGGGTGGCGCGCCCGAGGTCGAAGAAGTCCAGCAGGTGGACGTCAAACCCCAGCCCGCGACGCTTGACCATGATATTGTCGGAGTGGATGTCGCCGTGATACTCGCCCAGAAAATGGATTTGTTCCACGCCGAGAGTCAGGGCATACAGGATGTGCAGAGCCTCGAAAGAGGAAAGGCGCTTGCCTTTCTGGCGGGCCAGGAAAGTGGACAGCATCTCGCCGTCGGCGAAGTCCGACACCAGGAAGTCAACCTGCTCGCCGCGGATGCGGGCGTAGCCCCGGTGATGGTACTGGATAACGATGGGGCAAGAGTGGAGCTTGTGCAGTTTACGGGCGTACTTCAGCAGGGGCACGACGCGGCCGTGCTTGCGGGAATAGAACAACTTGGCTGCTCGGACAATCCCGGTGAGGCGTTCTTCGACTTTGTAAACTTCACCTTCCCAGCCGCTGCCGAGGAACTCAAGGATATAATAATGCGGTCCCAGGGTGCGGCCCGGTACCAGATCATAGAATGTCTCAGCCATTTTGTATTCTCTGGCGGCCTTTCATCTCAGGTCAGCGAGACGCCTCGTCAAAGGGGCAAGGTACTCGGAGCGAGCGGAGTTGTCAACGGGTTAGAGGCAAGATCGATGGCCAGGCTGTCAACCGGGCACTCTTGGACGCCCTTCGGGCTGGGCGGCTTTTTATCTCGACAAATTAACTTCCCTGCACTAACCTTCCGGCGGCAGCTAAACGCGAGGAGCGGAATGAGCAAGACGTGGAAGATAATCCTGGTTCTCTCGCTGGTGCTTAACCTGTCGATTGTCTTCGTGGCCTACAAAGCTGTTCAGTACCGGCGATACTTGAATTACTGGCTGGACCGGTACACCCAGGTGGTGGATGAGTTTTCGGGTCGCAAAGTATACGCCGCCGAGAACACCCTGCTCGAATCCGATGAGCCGGTTGAAGAGAGGGTGGTTTTTCTGGGCACTCAGGTGACGACTAACTGGGATCTCGAAGCGTATTTCGACGATTGGGAAGTGGTCAATCGCGGAGTCGACAGCCAGAGGGTTTCGGGATACCTGCTGAGGTTCATGCCGGACGTGGTGGACCTGGCTCCCCGTGCGGTGGTTGTCGAGATCAGTTCGTATAACTTCCGGCCGCAGTGGACGGTCAGGGAGATGCAGGATTACGTAGTCTCGATGGCGGACGTGGCCCGAGCCCACGGCATTGAGCCGATTATAGGCACCGTGATTCCTCCGCGGAGGAAAGGGGCGTCGGCTGGGCCGGCGATTATGGACAGCCTGGCATTCTTCAATGATTGGGTGCGGGCGAATGCCGAGACCGGGCGGTGGCGATGTGCCGATTTCAACGCGGCACTGGCGGACGAGGGCGGTTATTTGCGGGAAGAGCTGTCGGCCGACCTGATCGAGCCGAACGAAGCCGGCTACAAGGCGATGGCCGAGGCGGTCAGGGCGGTTCTGGCCCGACTGCCATAGATTCGGGACAGAGCTCACATCCGATATACAGGCAGGATATTTTAGTTTGCCGGCGGCGGGGTCGCGCTTATTATCGTTTTCAAACAGCCGGAAAATAAAGAGCTTATCGAGACAGATTCAGGCAATTGGCGAAGAAACGTATTCTCATAGTATGCATGTGGCCGCTGGGCGGCATTCGGACCTACCTGAAATACAACTACCGGCATTTTCCGAAGGACAGGTTCGAAATCACGCTGCTGGCCAATCCTTCGATCGAGAGCAAAACGCTCGAGGCCGATATGGCGGCGGAAGGTGTCCGGGTGGTCTGGTCGCGGCCGCTTTTCGGCACAAACGTGCTTTTTCTGCGGACGGCAGGACTGTTGCTTCGCGAGAGGTTCGACCTTATTCACAGCCAGGGTTTTATTTCGGGGTTTCATGTGTCGCTGGTCAATCGGTTCTTTCGCAAGCCGCACATCTTGACTATCCACGGAGTGCCGGAGGAAAAGCGATTCAGGGGAGCCCTGGGCGGGTTGAAGCGATTTGCATTCGAGCGGGTTATCAGGCATGTCAGCGTAATCCACGGGGTCGGCGAAGACATCATGAATCATATCCGGCAGTCGTTTCCCGGTTTGCAGGGTCGGAAAACGAGGTGGGTGGTTATCAAGAACGGAATCGATCCGGCGCCTTTCGTGAAGGACTATCCCGAGGTCCGGGCCGGGATCCGGCAAAGACTCCAACTGGAGACAGGGACATTTATTTTCGGATACTTCGGCCGCTTTATGCCGGAGAAGGGATTCAATTTCATCATTGATGCCGTCAAGCTTCTAAGAACCGAAGGAGGACCGTCCCGTCGATTCGCGGTCATGGCGGTGGGGTCAGGGGATTTCGAACTGAGGTACAAAGGCCGGGTGGAACGCGGCGGTCTGGCTGAGTACTTTCGTTTTCTGCCATTTCATCCGGATGTCGCGGCACTCATGCAAGCATGCAATGCGGTTTTGATGCCCTCAATCTGGGAGGCATATCCCCTGCTGACCTCGGAAGTGCTGTGCTGCGGGGTGCCGATTATAGCGACCGATTGTGTGGGTTTGCGGGAAGCTGTTGCCGAGACGCCGGCTATAACGATTCGGGCCGGGGATGCTGCGGCACTGGCGGGGGCGATGACCTCTGCTGTAAATGATCCAGGTTTGGCGGGGCCTTTTGCGGCTTTTCGAGCTGAGGCGGCTGTGCGCTTTGACGTAAAGAATGCTGCTGAGAAACTGGTTGCGTTGATTGAAAGCGAGACAGGGGAAGGTCGGGCGTAGCAGCGATTGCTGAGCCCGTAGAGTCTATTCAGGGCTTGACGACTATTTTACCGCTGGCCGCGCCCTCACGGGCGAACCAGGGATACACTCCCACCGATACGATATTACCGGAGGCGTTGCGACCGTCCCAGTTCCATTCGCCCGAAACATCGCGCCGCAGCAGAACGGTTTCGCCGGATACAGTCTGGATAAGTACATCGGTGGGTTCTTCGGGGAGCAGGAAAGTCACGGTTTCCCCCTGCAGGAAGCTCACCGGGTTGGGATAGGCGATGATCCTAAAAGCAACCGCGAAAGAGCTGGCGGCGCTATAGGCATCATTGTTGGCCCGCACACGCCAGTAATAGGTGCGGTCGAGGTCCAACTCTTCCGGGACCTGCCAGCGGGTCAGGCCGCCGTCCTGTTCGCTGATGGGGCCGGATTCTTCGATGATTTGATCGAAATTATCGTCGACAGCCAGTTGAAAGTAGTAATCGTTGAGGCCGGCCAGGTCGATATTGCGCGCCGCAAAAACCGGTTGTGCGATGTAGACGACCTCGCCTTCGGAAGGCTGCACGGTTTCGGGAATATCGTCCTCACTACTGGTGTAGAGGCTGTTGAACCGGAAGGAAGTGGTTGCGGTCAGAGGCGTCGTGGTTAATCCGTCACCGGCCCTGACTCGCCACCAGTACGTCTCCCCGTCGGAGGGGAGGAACTTGAGAACGACGCTGGTCTGGTACGGCGATTCGACCACATCCAGGTGGCGCTCGAGCAGTTGTGTCAGGTCAGCGTCGCCGTACAGGTAAAAGTCATAGGTTATACCGTCGCCGTCGGAATCGAGAGAGTTGTCAACCTTCAACATTACCGGCGTCGAGACGACGATATCGCCATCCTCGGGGGAAGCATGGATTGGCAGTGTGGGGGGATTGTTTACCAGGCTGCCGGCGTCGACGGTAAAGCGGGCGAAGTTCATCCAGGCGGAATGCACGTCACCGTCGAAGCAACGCGCCCGCCAGCTGTAGGTGGTGTTGTCACCAAGCGTAACAGGAACGTCCCAGGTGGTGTAGGACGAGCCTTCGGTAATGCCGTCGGCCGAGGCTATCAGAGATGCCCCGGCCGAATCGTACAATTCAAAAGAGTATGACAGCATATCGTTGTTGGGATCGCTTCCATTAAGGACCGACAGGATAGGGGGATTGCTTCTTATGACCGATCCCTGGGTCGGGCTGTGGAGCTCCGGCGCCGCCGGCGGGATATTATCGGCGTCGTCGTTGTCGTTTATCGTTCCCACCGCCGTGTTGCCGATGATCGTCCCCTGCGACGGGTTCGAGATGAAGAAGCTCATGGACTCGGCGCCTTCGTAGTAGGCGTCATCGACCGTCGGCACAAGAATGGTGTCGGCGCTGCGGCCGGCGTTGATGGTGCCGATCCCTGACATGGCCACAAAGTCGGCCGGAGCCTGGGCCGAGCCGTTCTGGGTGGTGTAACTGTAGGTCACATCCTGGTCAACCGTCTGGTCGGTCCTGACGATGAACCTGAGGTTGCCGCCCTCGGTCTGCGAGCTGTTTCCGACCCATATGTTGACGTCAATGGCGCCCCACTCGCCGTCACCGACAGTATTGGCCAGAGGCAGGGTATCGCTGATAAATCCCCACTCGCCGCCGTCGGTGTTGACCTCGCTTACCGTGAAAGCGGACCAGTTGGTGTCGGCGTTCTTGGATACGCAGATACGGTAGTCATTGTAAACAGAGTCACTGGTCAGGGATGGGCCGATCCACTGTTTGAAAATGTATGACAGGGTATCGATAACCAGACCGCCGGTGCCGGTGAGTTTGTTAACCACGGCGCGGTCAATCCGGGACGAATCCGCCACGCTCTGCCGCGGCCAGATGCAAACCGAAGCGCCGGTAACCGGTAAGCCGTTGTTCCCTTCTACGGCGGCTGCCAGCGTGCGCCGGACATTAATCGATTTCGTACCGCCGCCGCTGCGGTTGGTCAGAGCATCGCTGTCGGTGCCGGTGTTGATGAAAACGGGGTCCACCAGCCGGTTATCCGTGCACGTGTAGCCGGCGGCGCCCACACCGACGGCGCCGAGGAAACCATAGCCGCCGCGGTAATGCGGGCTGACGTATTCGATAGTATCCCGGTAGGACAGCCACTCGTCGCAACCTTCGTTAACCTCCCCCATCTGGATGACACGGAAATTGCTGATGAAGCGGTTGTAATAACTGACATTGCCGTTGCCGAACGGTTGGTTGGGGTCGCGAATCTGCTCGACAACGAGCGGGGTGACCCGCTTGGCGGTATTATCAGCGCCGTACCACATTACCTTAACGGTGTTGTTGTAAATTTCGTTGAAGGACGAGATATCGGAATTCTCTTCGCCAATGGCGCCGAACCAGATACCGTGGGCCTCATCGGACCGATACTGCGTGGCCGGATCATCGTCCGCCGACAGTTCTATGTAGTTGTGGTGGATGCGCAGGTTGAAGCATCCCCAACGGATGCGGACACCTCTCGCGGCGGGGTTTTCGCCGTCGCCGCTGTAGCCGCAGGTCATTCGGATGTCGTTGTAAGCCATCTCCACGACGTTGTCGGGCGTACCGGCGGCGAAGTTAAAGTACATGCCGCGGCCGCCGTAGTGGTTGGTGCCGCTGCGGATGATGTTGTGATTGAAGCGCGAGCCCGGCCAGGCGAACCCGGCGTCAGCGATGGCATGGGCATTGGCCCAACTGACATCCGGGCGCTCATTGTGCGCATCGACGGTGACCTTGTTATGTTCCACAATGGCAATACCGCCGATCAGAATGCAGGCGTGGGCGGAACTGTCGACCGTGACATTGTGAATATAACTGTGGTATGTCTCCGGGCTGTATTTGCACACGGTCTCACCCATCCAGATGGCGGCCACCTCGTTACTCATGCGGCCGTTGAAGGAGTTGGAGAAGTTGGTGTAATTGCCGCCGTAGACTTCGATGCCCTGCTTGTCGCGGCCGCCGCTTTCGCCATCCACGCCGCGTGAACTGTGGCCGGTCGAGTGGACGTTGCAGTGGAGCAGCTTGACGTACTCGGTCCGTCCCAGCATTATTCCGGTAGCATCGCTACCGCCGTAGGAGCCGTAGAGGACCGGACTGGAGGTCCGGAACTGGTTAACGGTCAGGCTTTCGACGACGATATGGTCGGATCCGCCGGATATTTCGATGCCGACGACCCCTCCAGAATGATCGGTATCGAAGGTGATGGTGTCACCGCGACCGGCGATCTTGATGTAGTCCCGATCGTAGATTCTGATACCGCCGTCGTTCGAGGAGAGGTTACCCGACAGCATATAAACGGTGTAGCCCTGGTTACAGGTATAGGGCAGAGACGTAATCGTGATGGTGTCGGGATAAGCCATGTCCGGCCAGGACTGGGCCAACGCCAGACTGTGTCCGGCCATTATGAGAAACAGCAGTAATGTCAGTTTTTTCATCAGTACCTCCTGTTCGCCTTCTATCTTAACCAGTAGACCAGTGGGCAGACCGTCGTGCCAAGGGAGCGGCCGGTCGTCATAGGGGCCTTACTAGTTCACACCCGCTGCGTCCGGCGCGACTGCCGGCAGGGGATATTCGTAGGGTTTCAAAACGTAGTCACGGTAGTCGTTCGGGTTTCCTTTCAGCCCCGCTTCGGCAGCTTTGATGACGTTATAGGTCTCTCTGGTCGTCATATAATGTAATCGGTATTTTTTGCCGTCGTTATAATGTTTTTCCATATCCGTCAGCATGCGATCGAGGTTTTCTCCCAGGATATTGACAGCGCCGCCCCGATCGATATAAGCGCCGTGGGTGAACGGCCTTACGAATATCCAATCGGGTCTTCCCTCCACGTGGACATTGGCTTTCAGCCAGACCTCGAAACGGTGCAGGCTGGTCGGTATCTCCCTGTAAAGATTGCCGTCATCAAAGGTAGGATGGGTTTTGAACCGCCAGTCGGACCAGTCAATCATGTATGGTCCCTCAATGAGCATCAACTCCTGCGGTTCGACCTCGATGCCGACCGTGCTACGGACGCCCCCGTCATGCGACTTGGGTCGGTCGGGATCATCGGTAACGTAGTATATCTTATTAACCAGCGAGGGCTGAGAACTATGCCCCATGGCCGGGAAAGTGCAGTCGCTGTAGCAGCCCAGTTCCACAAGGATGGATAATTCATCGTTGACACCGCACGGATTGGGTTCTCCGGGTATGACCTCGGCGGAATTGTCCAGGGCCCAGTTGCCGTGAATGAAGGAAAAGTGAACCTGGCTGTCGAGGGAGAGCAAAGCGCCGTGAGCCTGGAGTGAATCGATTCCCGCCGACAGTATGGCGCGGAGCGATTCCGAGCTGTCCTCGAAGTGGTGCAGATGCACTTCGATATCGCCATAGCCCAGACGACAGAGTTTAACCAGACTGTCGACTTCATACCCCCGGAGGGCTTCCAGGGGGTAGTAGAAGGTGTGCTGCAACTTGACGCCGTCGGCGTCGACGTGTTTGTCGGCAACGGCGGTGTACTCGGTCATCCAGCGGTTGACGATGTCAATCTTGCCGCCGGGCTCCCAGTGATCGACGACGACAAAGATGATATCCACCAGCTCATCGCTTCCGGTAAAGGCCGGACTGTCGAGAAAGTAATCCGGCAGCCATATGAACGCCTTGCCCCTATAAAGTTTATAGGTCACGGCACCGGCGC
>JAOUEU010000382.1 GCA_029858555.1 Candidatus Zixiibacteriota bacterium | reverse complement strand
GCCCAAACTCGGTGTTGTCATGTCTGCCCGTGAAGATATTACCGCCGGCCGCCAGTGTTACCTCATCGGTATACCTGTACGAGGCCGAGAGCCGGACGTAGGCGTCCCCATCCGAAGGCGAGTAAAAGACAAACGCCGATAGAGTGATCAGTTCGGAATTGAGAAGCTTCGTTATGCGCGAGGTGAGCAGGTGGCGCGTTTCGTCTCTGATGAAGACACCCGGCCTCTGCTGGGAGGCAAAGGTATCGTAGTCGAGCATGTAGTCGGCCTGCCATTGGATGTTGGCGGTCAGGTTGGCGGCCACCTGGCGTTCAAATCCCAGAAGGCCGTTCATCGAGGAATTGGGCGTATTGGCATCATCGCCGTCGCGGTCGTCGCGGGAATCGAAATAGCCCCCCTCCAGCCAGAGGATTCCGCCCAGGAGGGTGCCCCGCGTGGAGGCGCCGTAGACATTCAGCCGCGGGTAGACCGCGCTCATAGCGTTGGGGTCGAAGCCCAATGGATTTTTATAGAAACCCTTGTAGAAATAGAGCGAAGTGTTGAAATTGCCGACCTGACGGCTGAATCTCGAAGCGAACTCGCCGTTTTCGAATTTGGCCTCCGGGGTGGGCGGCTCGAAAAAGTAGCCTTCACCGACAATCCTGTTTTCCAGCGGAAAGTAATAACTGAACTTTCTGCCGGTCGGCAGACGGTTGGGCTCGAACCGGGGAGTCCAGACGAAGGAGAAAGATCCCAGGCGGTTATAGTATTCCATCCGCAGGGCGGTCTGGGGCGCCTTGAGGTACTGGTCATCCCGTCCCGAGAAAAACGACCGGTAGTCCTTGGCGAAAACATCGTTGATGAATACCAGGTCACCCGTTCCCCAGGTGAGTACCTGGCGACCGACCTTGAAATCAAAGTTGCCGCCCAGGCGGAATTTCAGGAAACCCTCGCGCAGTTCCCACCGGTAGTCGGCGGTGTCGGCGGCGTCGTAAGTGAAATCCATCCGCCCAAAGAATTCGCTGACATCGCCGAAGTGTTGCAGGCGCATCTGGAGTCTGGTCTCCGAGGCGGAGTACTCGGTCGCGGTAGGGTTGGCCTCGTCAAGACGGGCTCCGTACAGCCCCTGCAGGAAACCGTCGATATTCGTTTCCGAGGCGGCCGGTACTGCCGCCATTAGCAGCAGTACCATCATAAAACTAATTCTTTTTAACATTATTCCCCCCTTGTCCTTTACTTAATAAACTGCCGCGGCGGCGTTTTGAGATAACGCTCGGTGAAGATGTCATCACCGATACCCTGGTTATATTCAATGCGGGTGAATTCGATGGTGGTTTTGCGCTTCTTCTTAAGGTCTTCCATGGACCGCAGGGTGATGGTGGTGATGCCGTCGATTTCCTCGATTTTTTCGGAGCGGAAGATTCTGATCGGCTCGTCCTTCTTGTCATAGTACTCTTCCAGCAGCGGCAGCAGGGAATTCTTGTCGATATACGATATCTTCCTGGCAAAACCTTTGTACTGCTCCTTCGGAGTTGACTCGATCACATAGACGGCTCTGCCGTCGACCGTGGAATCAGCCAGCGACACATGGTTGTCTTCCGTCCAGTGACGTCCGGAGACGTCCTCGTAGGTGAAATCGGAACCGACAAAACTGGAATTCTTGTCGTCGGCCGATATCGGCTTGACCAGGTCGACCGAGGGTACGTAGATCCAGCGGGCGTCGCTCGCCTCGGGGGTCTTGTGTACCATAAAGGTCAGGCGGGCGACGTCGGAGGGCTTTTTGAAATAGGTGTAGTATTTCTGCCGGCCGCCTTCTTCAAGGTCCAGCCGCAGCATGGAAAATTCTTTCACTCTCTCTCGCCGGCCGTCGGTGATACGCATGGTGACGTCGGCGATACCGTCATCCCCGGCATAGTAATAAGCCAGGTGTGATTTCTTCATGATTTCGGCGGCATCTTCGGCCCGCGCGTCAAAGCTGAAAATCATCATGGCGAGCAGGGCGCCGACGGCAAGTGTCATAAAACGTGTCATCTTATTTCTCCTTTTGTCATTTAACATACTCTTAGGCGGTTCAGGCTTTCTCGACTTCGACAGCCCGCGCGTCCTGCCTTTTCCGGGCGGCGACGAACAGCGTCCGGTGGAAAGTTTTGGATAAGGCCGGGAGCAGCAGCATGGTCACCAACCCGGAAACAATCATGATAGCCAGGAAGAACGATCCGACGGTGATATACGGCACCAGCGACGAGAAAAGCATGGGGACAAAACCGATGGCGATTACCAGCACGTTGCGGCTGATAGCCCGCCCGGCGCCCTCGAAAATTTCATAGTAAGA
>JAOUEU010000117.1 GCA_029858555.1 Candidatus Zixiibacteriota bacterium | reverse complement strand
AAAGCCCTGGGTGGCAGGGCCCAATGCAGCATTTCGGCGTACGAGGCGGTCGGCAGATACACGCGGCCCGCCGGTTTCACCCCGGCAGCCTGACCCAGCGGGATCACTTCGAGCCAGTCGGCGTTGCGCTGGAGGGCCTCGAAGAAGTTTTCCAGCCATCTATCCCGATAACAGTGTTCGTGCGTGTCGGGCCAGACACCGAACTTCTCACCGTCGTCGGCGTATACCGCCAGGCCGGCGGGATTAGCTTCGGCCTGCCGTCGCAACTCCGCGATGATCTCTTCCACGGTGCCGAAAGGAATCAGGTACCGAAGCCGTTTCTGAATCGGCAGCAGGGTCACTTTGAAACCCTCATTTTCAGTGACAAAGGGGCCTGTGAGCTGATCCTGTTCGAGTCCGGCATAGATGAAGTGAGTGTCGTCGATAGGCAGAAAGGTGACGCCTGACCGGGCCAGGACTTTCGGCAGGTGCGGTTCCCAGATTCGCTCGGTGAGCCAGAGACCTTCGCACGCAACTTCAAAGTGGTCCTCGATGTACTTGTTCAGCATGGCAATCTGGCCGGAGATATCTCGCTCCGGGATCGACGACAGGATCGGCTCATAGAAGCCGCCGGTGAGAAGCTCTATCTGGCCCCGGTCCACCATCTTGCCGACAATTTCGAAGTAGTCCGGGTGGTTTTTTTCCTGCCAGCGCCATAGAATACCGGATTGATGCAGCGAAATGGCGATACTTTCGTATTGCTCGACCAGTTTCAGAAACGGCAGGTATGCCTTCTTGTGGGCCTCCTCGAAAACCGCTTCGAAATTACCCACCGGCTGGTGATTGTGAATGCCAAAGGCCAGCTTGAATTTGCTCATCCTACTCAGAACAGCTCCACCTTGAGATTTATGTACTTACGCGGGTTTTCCCGGATATCGTTAATCAAATCATCGATATTGTCGGCGGTTCGCCGCAAATCGTCGTACAGCCTCCGGTCACTGACCAGCAGTTGAAGTGTTCCTTCAGGATCGTTCATACTGGCGGCGAAATCCCGAAGATGCAAAGACAGTGTATCCAGCCTGACGACAAACTTGTCCAGACCGTCAGAGACTCTATAAAGCCGCTGTGCCGCGGAATCAACCTTGTCTGAATTTTCCGCCAGCAAGCGGTTCAGCTGGCCGGAGGCCTTGTAGAAATTGTCAACGGTTTTGTCGAACTTGGTGTCGTTCCGGGCAACGTAATCCGCCAGCGATGAGGACACTCTTTCGAGATTACTGACCGTGTTGTTGAACTTGCCCAGGGACGAATCAGACGCGACGGTTCTTTTCAGGGAGCGCACGATGTTGCGCAATTCCACAATCATATCGCCCATCAGGCCCATCACCTCCGGCAGACCGGCATCGTAATAACCCTGCGCGGCAGAGCCGGTATCAAAGGGAAGCGAATCGACTCCCGGCGTAATGGCAATGAAGCGCTCGCCCATGAGCCCGAAGTTCTTGATCGTGATGCGGGCATCGCGTTTCAGCACAACATCCTTGTACAGAAGCAACTCGACCAGAACTCCCCGGTCGGTCAGGGACAGTCCGTTAACTTTACCCTTGTGGACCCCGGAGACAGTCACTCTGTCGCCCTCGGAGAGTGTGCCGACATCGGCAAACAAGACCCTGATGACCTGAGCATTTCGCTCCAATTTGTAGCCTTGCAGCCAGTAAAGCGAGCTGCCCAGCAGGATAATGCCGATCAGGATTATGACGCCGACCCGAAATTCTACATCCTTTTTAGCCATGCTATCTACTTTCTTATCGGTAAGTTGCCGGAAACTCTAAATCAGCAACAGATTTACCGCTATTTCAGGTCCTGATAAATAGCCAGATAATTGTCGTAGCGAAATCCGGGAATATCGCCTTTATCAACAGCCGCCTGAACGGCGCAGTCCGGCTCATGAGTGTGACTGCACGGCGAAAAGCGACATTTGTCACGGTATTTCTCAAACTCGGGATAGTAATAGTGCAGATCGTCTAAGGTTACATCCCACAGTCCCAGCACTTTCAGGCCGGGCGAATCGACAAAAAAGCCGCCTTTGGGAAGTTCAAAAAGCTCGATACTTGTTGTGGCGTGCTTACCCCGGTCGGTCGCGGCCGATATTTCCCGCGTTTTCTGGTCCAGTGCGGGGTCCATACAATTGAGCAGGCTGGTTTTGCCGACCCCGGAATGGCCGGCAAAAAGACTCAGATGATCGCGAAGATGTCGCTCCACGGCCTCGATGCCCTCTCCCGTGAGGGCCGATGTCGGAAAAACGGGGATGCCGATGGCGCGATAACCAGCGACGATGTCGTCGAGGTCCTCCGGCTTTTCCAGGTCCATCTTGTTTATCACGATAAACGGTTCCAGGTCGCCATTTCGGGCCGCAATCAGGAAGCGGTCAATCAGCCCGGTCTTGAGTTCCGGAGATCTTATTGAAACGACTATGGCCAGCCGGTCCAGGTTGGCCGCGATAACCTGTTTCTGGCTCTCAACATATACGCCCGGGCGGTGGAAGGAGGTCTCCCGGGGAAGTACCCTTTCAATCATACCGGCTTTGGCGTGGCTGTGGCTGATAAGAACACGGTCACCGACCGCCACCGGGGTTGTGCTGTCGATTTCATCTTTGACTTTCTGGCGCACCTCGCACTTCAGGCGGGACCCGTCTTCAACACGAACCTCGAACAAGCGGCCGCGCGTGGCTACCACAATGCCTTTTTCCTGCTCATCCATACGGGACGAAATTTACCGGTTACTCGAAGGCATATCAAGGCTTATGTTTTGCGCGCGATAAAGGCAACCGGGCCGGGTGGGTCGGTTCATCACTCAAAAAGCCTTTTGATAGAGTCAACTTTGAGTGTATCATATCGAAGGATCGGCCTCTTCAAGATACAGGCTGGATATGCTAAAGAATCTGCTTACAGCGGCTTTTGCGCTCAAGTTTCTGGTATGGGTGGTGATTCTGGTCTACGACCTGAGTTATCCCTCGACCTATGTGGAAATCGGAGCGGACAGTTCGATAACCGTTCTGTTCCGCGCCGTGGCCGCCCTGCTGATAGTCTATTTCGGCTTGCTGACATACGGCCTGCTGCGGTCAAAGAGGTGGGTGGTTTATCTTTACTCGACGCTGTTGCTCATTCTCATCGTATTCGTGGTCCGACAGGTGATAATGTTTGCACTGTACGAGACCTTTGGCTTGCCGGTCTTGCTGGGAGGCGCCGTACTGGTGCTGGCTGTCCCCGTGCTTATCGAGATTTATCTTATCAGCATCAGGAAGACCGCGTTGGTCAGGTAGTGTCCGCCTATAGAGGCAGACCTGTTGATAAACGACAAAAAGCCCCTCGCGAGAGGGGCTTTTTCTTTTACAGAGAATCCGTAAGAAGGTGGGGGCTATACCCGGGTCACTCCTGCCATTCCGGGTCGGCGACCTTGCCCATGAAGATGATCGTGCCGGATTCATGCTCGTGGATGACAAACACAAACGGCCGGTCGACAATCATCGGCTGCGGGGCCGAGTCGATCATCACCACCACCGTGACAGCCGCCGCTTCCGTTCCTTTCTCGTCGACCTGGACGAACGTTTTATGCTTGACCTTGTCAATCCAGCCTGCGCCATCGCCAAACATGTTGCTGAAATCGGCGCGGGAGGCGTCAAAGGCGATGCTCATCCCCATCGCTTCCAGTATCTCCCTGAGCTCCTTTTCATATTCGAACTTGAATTTGGGCATTTGGAAGAAAATTTCCTCATCGGAGAAACTGCCCATCCACGTTGCCCAGTTCTCAGGCGAGAGTTCATTCATGATGTCATCGACATCTGCCGGAAGCTTGGGCAGAAGAACGGTCATGCTGAAGGCCTTCTTTCCATACGCCAGGTCCACCGCCTGAAAGAGGTCATTTTCGAAGTAGCTGAACTCGAAGGTCGTGTCCTCGAAGCTGTTTTTGACCATCATCTCGCAGTCACTTAAAGAGCCATCGGGGAGTTTGAATTTCCCGGCGACCGTTTCCTCGGGGTCAAAAGGAATCGTCCAGTTACCCTTGAAATAGATGGCGTTCATCAGCAGCATGGCAATTGACGCCGGGATGGGAGGCTTGATGATTTCCGTTATTTTGCCGTTAGTGTTGACATCAACCCAGTGATTGATGATGTCAGCCGCGCCGGGGGCCTGGAAATCCATCTTGCGCACTTCGGCGTCGAAGTAGGTTCGGCACTGCTCAAGGAAGTCCGGCACAATCGGTTTGTTCTCCCGGTACCATATGGAGTTGGCAAGACTGAAGACGACATTCGGGTCCAGGTGGACCAGAACATCCGTCAGGCCCTGGTAGGCCTCGTTGATTTCCTGATCGGTCAGCCCCGCCAGTTCCAGCACCGCCCGCATGGAATCGCGCGTGTCGCCTTTGGCGCCGTTTTGAGTCATGCCCAGAGCGAAGGACACGGACAGCGGCGAGATAAAAACGTTCGTCGCGGCCGGTTCATCCGCCACGACCTTGCGGAACAGTTTGAAACTGAACTCGTTAGAAGCGCCGGCGAGGTTTTTCTCGGCAGCCGTCAGTTCGGCCGGAGTGCGATGCGAACCCCGGTCATCGGTACCGTTGGGTTCGGGCTCAGTCGAACTGGAGCACTGCAAAAACAGCAGGCCGACAGCCACGATTAGAAGTAAACCGATGTATTTTCGCATATTACCCTGCCTTGTTAGACGTTCTTTTTCTTATATCGGCACTAAGATTGCGAGTCTGCTGGTGTCTATATCTAAGATAGCACCTCCCGTGCTGCGATGCAACATTTAGCTGCCCGCATCCTTTATACTATAAAGACGTCTGCCAAGTTCGGATGTTCAATAGAGCGGTCGGCCCAAAGAGACTTAATCGGGCACATCCCATCTATAAAGCTCGTCGGCCTTCTTGACAAACTCCACATCGCAGGCCCCATCGGCAGTGTCGACGTTCAATATGATATGCTCTATGCGGATAGCGTTGAAGACCTGGTTGCGATAGTCCCTATATTCGATAAACGTGTACGGATAAAGTACGAGTTTGTGCAAGCTGTCCCGGTATGCCTCGAATAGCTGTGTGCTCATAGTCCGGGCTATCGTGTCTATATCCGGTGAAAACGTGTCACCTGGCATTATCACAACATCAGTGTAAAACGTGTCATATTCGGGCCATGTCTTGATCTCGCTAATGAATCGCGACGGGTCCTTTCCATACTCATCCATCCACTGTCCCGAAAATACAGCTCGTGTAAAACGACTTCTGAGCCAAAGAGGAGTCTTGCCAGAATTCCATATTTGTACTGCCACAAGCAAATTCATCACAACCGAATCCCTTGCCTTGTAAGCATCACTGCCAATCAGAACTTGATCAACTGCTCGGAGATCTGATTCCCCCCCGTCCTTTCGCTGCCCTATTCTATACGCGAACCCACACAGGATTGCCTCGACCGTACTGATATTCCCATAGGGCCTCCATTGCAGGCTGGTAGCTCGCTTCATTTCATCCACTTGGTAATGCATATAATATGCTGTCGCCACAAATGTGAGTAGCGCCACTGCAGCTAAAGCCCAAGTGCCGCGCGCGGCCGAGTGAGCCGCTTTAAAATCGGAGGCTGGTTTTTCCATCTCGATTTATCCCCTCTTATTCATGAGGCAACACCCGCAACAAACAAAAGGCACAGGGTATCCCGCTCACTCGAATATGTAGAATTGTAAAAAGGAGTACAATACCTTTTCTTAGTCTCCGAGCGCAGCCTCCGCCGCGGTCGGCCGGCAACTTCCCTCTTGCATCATTATCTGTCATGGTTTAGTATAAATATGTATGAAGCTGGGAATTATCGGAAAACCTCAAAGCGGCAAAACGACCGTTTTTAACGCTGCGGCGGGCCGACAGGAAGCTGTGGGCGATTTCAGCCAGGCGGTGCACCGGGCCGTGATCAAGGTTCCGGACAAGCGCGTGGACATCCTGGGCGAGATTGTCAAACCGGAGAAGATAACCCACGCCGAGATCGATTTTCTGGACGCTGCCGGGTTCACCGGCAAGGGCAAGCAGTCCACCACCTTCGATTTCACGCCCGAGTTGCACCAGATGGATGCTTACATCATGGTCATCGATGCTTTCTCGCCGGGGGCCAACCCCGCAATTGACATCCTGGACCTGTTTGACGAGATGATCCTGTCCGACCAGGTCATGATCGAGAACAACATCAGCAAGCGGCAGAAGAAGATGAAGGTGACCGGCGACAAGGCCGAGCAGCACGAGCTGGACCTTCTCAGGAGATGCCTGGCGCACCTGGAGCAGGAGAAGCCGCTGATGGACCTGGAGTTGCAGGAGAACGACGAGAAGCTCCTGCGCGGGTACATGTTTCTCTCGCAGAAGCCGGTCCTTATCGCAATCAACTGCGGTGAAGACGCCATCGACAAGTGCGTGGAGATTGTCGCCCAGTTCAGCCATTTCGCTGACCCGGGCAAGAAGGAACTGGTGGCACTGTGCGGCCAGATGGAGATGGAACTGGTACAACTCGACCCGGCCGACCGCGATCTGTTCCTGAGAGAACTCGGCATCGCCACCCCGGCGATGGAGAAAGTCATCCAGAAGTCGTATGCTCTCCTGGGTCTGGTATCGTTCCTGACGATGACCGGGCCGGAAGTGCGGGCCTGGACTATCAAGCGCGGCACTTCCGCTCTCAAGGCCGCCGGGGCCATCCACAGCGACATGGAGCGCGGGTTTATCCGGGCCGAAGTCACGCATTTTGATGACTTCGTCGAACACAAAACCGCGGCAGCACTGAAAGCGGCCGGAAAAACGAGGCTGGAGGGCAAGGACTACATAGTCCAGGACGGCGACGTCATCCTGTTCCGGTTCAACGTCTAGGAAACTTGCAACAAATGGTCGACATCCCCGGTTATAAGGGTTAATCCTGGCGTGAACGCAGGCAGCCCCTCTCCTTCAGGGTCTCGGCGATGAATCGCCGCCGCGAAAGCTTGTATCAGCGGGGAATTACGCCAACAAAATCCGCTGACGGGTGTTCAAAATTTGCGCGATTTTGACGATAAAACGAGATAAGTGGACAAATATTGCGGACTTAAGGGATTAGAGCAAACGTGGTAGACACACTCAAAAAAGAAAAACAGCAGGAAAAGGCCGGAAAACTCGTACTGCCGATTCTGCCGCTTAAAGGGACGATGGTCTTCCCCTACCTGGTGGTGCCTTTGATGATCCAGGAGGCCGAGCAGACCCGGCTGGTGGACGATGCCTTGATGCAGGGCTCGCGCATCGGCCTGTTCCTTCAGAAAGATCCCAAGATCGATAACCCCACGGAGAAAGATCTGTATCGGGTGGGCGCTTCGGGCAGCATACTGAAGATGCTGCGTTTCCCCGATGGCACGGTGCGCTTTTTGATTCAGGGTTTGGCGCGCATCAGGATAAAGAGATTCACCAACGACACGCCGTACATGATGGCCGAAGTCGAGGAACTCGAAGAGAAAGCCCGGCAGAGTGTCGAGCTGGAAGCAATGCAGCGAAATCTGATCGAACGCGTTAAGACGCTGGTGGACCTTGCTCCGTACCTGAATGAAGAATTTCATGTTTCGGCGATAAACCAGGATACCCCGTCCAAGCTGGCCGATTTCATAGCCTCCAATATCAACATCTCGATTGCCCAGAAGCAGGACATCCTGGAGGAACTCGATATCATGAAGCGCATGCAGACGCTTTATATGGCTCTGAACAAGGAGATCGAGGTCCTGGAGTTGTCGCAGAAGATCCAGGCCGACGCTGCCAGCGAGCTGGGCAAATCGCAACGCGACTACATCCTGCGCGAGCAACTAAAAGCCATCAAGAAAGAACTGGGTGACGGCGACGAAACGTCGGAGATCGAAGAATTCGAAAACCGCATCCAGACCGCCGGCATGCCCGATTACGCCGGGCAGGCGGCTCACAAGGAACTTGATCGCCTCTCGCATATGACGCCGTCGTCGGCCGAGTATACCGTTTCCCGGACCTACCTCGACTGGCTGGTATCGCTGCCGTGGAGCAAATCGACCAAAGACAAGCTGGATTTGAAAAAGGCCAAGAAAGTACTGGACGAAGACCACTACAACCTCGAGAAGGTCAAAGACCGCATCCTCGAGCACCTGGCGGTGCGGAAGATCAAGCGCGATGTCAAGGGTCCCATCCTGTGCTTTGTGGGACCTCCGGGAGTCGGGAAAACGTCCCTGGGTAAGTCGATTGCGCGCGCCATGGGACGCGAGTTTGCCCGCGTTTCACTGGGCGGGATGCGCGACGAGGCGGAGATACGCGGTCATCGACGCACCTATATCGGCTCCATGCCGGGCCGGGTTATCCAGAGCCTCAAGCGATGCGGCTCGAACAACCCGGTGATAATGCTCGACGAGGTCGATAAGCTGGGTTCGGATTTTCGCGGCGATCCCTCCTCGGCGCTTCTGGAAGTGCTGGACCCGGAGCAGAACGATTCCTTCTCGGATCACTATCTCGAGATCGCTTTTGACCTCTCGCGGGTAATGTTCATCACCACCGCCAACTGGGTGGAACCTATCCCGCCGGTTTTGCGCGACCGCATGGAGATCATCCCCATCCCCGGGTACACCGATCTCGAAAAGCAGAAAATCGCCAAGAAGCACCTCATGCCGAAGCTGCTGGACAATCATGGTATGACGAGGGAGAATTTGACCATCGATGATTCGGGCATAATGGCGATTATCGACGGTTATACGCGGGAAGCGGGTGTAAGAAATCTCGAGCGCGAGTTGGCCTCGGTGACCCGGAAAGCGGCTCGCAAGGTGGCCGCCGGGTACAAAAAAACCATCAGGGTTACCGGCAAAGATGTGGGCCGGATGTTGGGGCCGAAGAAGTTCGTGCGCGAGGCCCTCAGCCGCCAGGGCAAGGTGGGCATTGTTCCCGGCCTGGCCTATACGTCAGTGGGCGGGGAACTTCTATTTATCGAGGCTACCCTCATGCCATCCGGAAAAAGCACCCTTACTCTCACCGGTCAGTTGGGCGATATCATGAAAGAGTCCGCTCAGGCGGCCCTGTCGTTCATCCGCTCCAACAGTTACGACTTGAAGATCGACCCCGCGATTTTTGACAGCCGGGAAATTCATATCCATGTCCCGGCCGGGGCCACTCCCAAAGACGGTCCCTCCGCAGGCATCACCATGCTCGTCGCCCTGGCTTCGCTCTTCATCGGCCGGGCGGTCAGACCGCTGGTGGCTATGACCGGCGAGATTACCCTGCGCGGGCAGCTTCTGCCCATCGGCGGGCTCAAAGAAAAGCTCCTGGCCGCGTACCGGGCGGGCATCAAAACGGTAATTCTGCCCGAAGAAAACCGCAAGGACGCCACGGAACTTCCGCCGGAGATTAAAAAAGGCATCAAATTAAAATACTTTTCCGAGGCCCTGCCGGCTGTTAAATTTGCCCTGAACGGCCCGTCCGCCACAAGGCAGGCAGGCTCCCGGCGAACGGCTGCGAAGACCAAAAGAAAAGTATAGGACCGCCGATGAAACTTGTCACCTCCGAGTTGATGCGTCAGATTGACCGCGAGGCGATTGACAAGCAGGGCATACCCGGCGACGAGTTAATGGAGAACGCCGGCCGCGGT
>JAOUEU010000116.1 GCA_029858555.1 Candidatus Zixiibacteriota bacterium | reverse complement strand
GGTCTCGGACGGATCGACTACGTTGCCCTTATGCTTCGACATCTTCTTGCCTTCTCTGTCGAGTATGAACTCCAGCACGATGACGTTTTTGAACGGCGCCTTGTCGTACAAAAGGGTGGAGATGGCTAGCAGGGAATAGAACCAGCCCCGCGTCTGGTCGACACCCTCGGAGATGAAGTCCGCCGGGTACTTTATTTCGAACTCTTCTTTGTTCTCGAACGGGTAGTGCCATTGCGCGAACGGCATCGCCCCCGAATCGAACCAGACGTCGACCACTTCGGGGATACGGCTCATGGTGCCGCCGCACTCGCACTTGAGCTTGACCTCGTCCATCATCGGCTTGTGCAGGTCGATCTTCTCAGGTGCCTTGACCGCCTCGTTCCGCAACTGCTCGATTGACCCCACCGCCTTTTGCTTGCCGCACTTGGCGTCGTCGCAGATCCAGATAGGAATCGGCGTCCCCCAGAAACGCTCCCGCGAGAGCGCCCAGTCGACGTTGTTCTCCAGCCAGTCCTGCATGCGCCCCGTGCGGATGTCGTCCGGATGCCAGCCAATGGCGTCGTTGTTTCTCAGAAGCTGCTCTTTGAAAGCCGTCGTCTTCAGATACCATGACTGCCGCGTGATGTAAATCAGCGGCGAATCACACCGCCAGCAAAACGGGTAGTTGTGGGCGTAAAGCTCCTGCTTGTAGAGCTTGCCCGCGGCCTTAAGGTCCTTGATGATGATTGGGTCGGCGTCCTTGATAAACATACCGGCGTACTTTCCGGCGAAATCCTTGAAAATGCCTTTGGCCTCGATCGCCTGGAACACCGGCAGGTTGTACTGCTTGCCAACCTCGTAGTCGTCGGCGCCGAACCCGGGCGCGATATGCACAATGCCCGTACCGTCGTCAAGCGTCACGAAATCGGCGTTGATCACGAAAAAGGCTTTCTCCTGCTGGTCCTTGAAAGTGTCGAAAATCGGCTCGTAACGCCGGTTGAGGAAATCCTCCCCCCGGAAACGCTCAAGCACTTTTTTGCCCTCGCCGAAAACCGCCATCACCAGCGCCTCGGCCAGAACGTATTTGTCCCCCTCGTGCTCGACCATCACGTAGTCGGCATACGGACTCATACAGAGCGCCGCGTTGGACGGCAGCGTCCACGGCGTCGTTGTCCAGACCAGGTAATAAAAATCGTCGTCAGCCGCCTTGACCTTGATATAAACCGACGGATCCTGAACCTCTTCATAACCCTGGGCCACTTCGTGGCTGGACAGACCTGTCTCACACCTTGGACAGAACGGCACCGTCTTGTAGCCTTCGTAAATCAGGCCCCGGTCGAAGAAGTTCTTGAGAATCCACCAGACGGTCTCGATGTAGTCGTTGGTCAGCGTGACATAGGCGTCGTCAAGGTCCAGCCAGTAGCCGATCCGACGGGTAATCTCGCTCCATTCGTCGAGATACTTAAAAACCGACTTTTTGCACTGCTCGTTGAACCTGGTGATACCGTACTCGATGACTTTATTTTTCGAATCGAGTTTAAGGGCTTTCTCGACCTCGATTTCCACCGGCAGACCATGGGTGTCCCAGCCCGCCTTGCGGTCCACCCGGAACCCGCGCATGGTCTTGTAGCGGCAGACTAAGTCCTTTACCGTGCGCGAGATAACATGGTGAATGCCGGGCCGGCCGTTGGCCGTGGGAGGGCCTTCATAGAAGACAAAATGCGGCCGGTCTTTGGCCATCTCCTTGGCTTTTTCGAAGATGCTCTCTTGTTCCCAGAACTGGAGAATCTTTTTTTCCGCCTCAGGGATGGAAAAGTCGTCTTTCAGGGTATCGAATTTCATGGCTTGCTTTCCTTTATAGCCAACTAATGTAGTTTTTTTCGGCACATTTGTAAAGATTTTTATAAGGACAATACGGCTCTCGATTCCCTTGCCCGCAGGCCACTTGCGGCCGCCGCCCGTTCGCATTATTGGTTGCAAACTGGCATCGAGAGTGTCATCTTACGGGTGGGGAAGACCCATAGACTGGTTCGGTGCCGTCATGATTGAAGACAGGCTGAAACAAAAGCTCGCCGAGAAACTCAAAGACTCCCGCCTCAAACGCGTCCTCGGCAATGAACTCGAGGAGCTTCTCGCCGAGCGCCCGCCGGACATGCCGTGTGGCGACTTCTGCGCCTTTATCCTGAACCTCATCGGCGACCAGCTCAAGTCAGAACTGCTCGACCCGGAGACGGGCGAGGTTAAAGTGCCGACCGACACCACCCCGCAGCGTACGGACGCCGTCGGCGATTTCGAGTTCGAATACCGCAAAATCCTCGACCAGGTCAGGAACAACTTTGTCGGCACCAGCCTGCAGATGCTCAAGGCCCTCGGCGGCGCCATCGCCGAGCGCGACACCGGCAACAGCGACCACAACTACCGCGTCACCATCTACAGCGTCCGCTTCGCCGAAGCCCTCAGCATCGACCAGGCCCGCATCCGGTCGATCATAAAAGGCTCCTTTCTGCACGATATCGGCAAAATCAGCATCGCCGACTCCGCCCTGCTCAAAAGAAGCAAACTGACCGAAGAAGAATTCTCCCTCATGCGCCACCACCCCCTCATGGGCGCCCGCATCATCAAGGACGTCCGCTGGCTCGAGGATGCCAACGACGTTGTCCTTTACCACCACGAACGCTGGGACGGCACCGGCTATCTCAAAGGCCTGAAAGGGGAGAGTATCCCGCTCAATGCCCGCCTTTTCTGTGTTGCGGATGTTTTCGACGCCCTGACCTCCGAGCGCCCCTATAAGAAAGCCCTCACCGCGCCCGAGGCTGCTGAGATGATGCAGGCCGACCGCGGCGCCCACTTCGACCCCGGCGTCTTCGACACCTTCATGAGCATTTCACCCGGCCTTTACGATGAGGTAATCGCCCGCGACCGCAAGCAGCTCGACCTGCTGATGACGGAGCTGATGGATACGTATTTCGGTGTCAGTCCCGCCGACGAAGACATCCGCTCGAAATTCAGTGACCTCTGATTACCCGCTACTGCGGCATCCAGATTTTCCAGGCGTTCACAAATTCCACTCTCGACGGAAACTGCATCCGCTCGGGTGACTTCGTATAGAAGAACAGCCCCTTGTAGCTTGTCAAATACTTGTAGTGCTTGGTGAAAAGGCCGCCGGTCGCCGTCACTATCAACGGCGCCTGCGCCCGGTCGACGATCTTGCGAAATTCCTGCGGCTCTACACTGACGATTGCGCCCGACGCTTTGACGGCGTTGGCGATGGCGGCTGCGGCCGCGGCCGCGCCGCCGGCTCCCGCCGTCGCCCCGGCTCCATTGGACATACTCTCACACCTCCTTGGCTGTAACTCTTGTTTGGCCTAATATACGGAATCCAACGCGGATGTAAAAGAAGTCCCGCAGTTCCGGCAGGTCGGGTTTCTGCACCTGCCTGTGGCGGACTCCGGAACCCAACCTACATGGACTATAAGTCAGATGAATAGCCGGGAGGCGGGCCGCCGCGAATGTCACAGCCCATTCGAGTCTGGGCTCGTTTTTTGGATACGCTCTGTTTCGGCATCGTGGACGATTTTGCGAAATCGTCTTTCAGAATCCCCGTATTCCAATTTCCCTTTGAGGCCGCACCTATTCAATGCTGTTTCAATTGAAATCACATTTCCTGACAGTCCTATCAACACAGCACACCGTATAGCAGCGGTATCCCTGAGACACAGAATAAGATCGCGGCGAACCGAATAAACAATGCCGATAGTCTCTCGTTCGCCATCGTCCAGTTGGGGGGCCTGCCATTTAACAATTGCGTCGAGACAAGAGGCTAAGTCTCTCACATCTAAGTCGATTACTTCGACTCTTTCGGCCTGAATGGCACTTGGTAAGTCGATGTATTGTCTCCCGTAAAATTGATCGGAAGAATAGCGCGCTTCGCTAGCAACCGTTCCAGCGAGATAAACACTATTCACCGTCAGAAACTTGTCCAATAAGCCTAGTTCATGTAGCTTTATGACTACGTCCGCGTCAAGTATGATCGAGTTCGATTTCTGACTCATAAGAGAAGTCTTCCAGATCCCCCCTGTCCGCAATGAAATCTGAGAACTGGGTTCTGCTTATTCCAAATATCTCGCAAAACTTACCTTTGGAAATCTTTCCTTGACGCAGGGCCTTTAGACCGAGAGACACAAACCGCGATGAGTACGCCAGTGCCTGTTGATAAGATCCCGAGCGCACGTGTTGATCCATACTACGCAACTTGACCGATTCCACAAGCTCCTTTGCTCGTTGTTGGCTAAGCACGCCGATGCGGCGAAGCCCCCAGACCAGAGCCTCTCGCGAGACTCCGAATTCAAAGGCGATCTGTAGTAAGTCCATCCACTCCACTTTGTTGTCTTTGGAGCGCTTTCGAATTTCTGTGAGCAACGGCTCCTGCGGGAGGAGCAGTGCTGATGCGAAGACATCCGCTAGCGTCTCCTCAATTGGCTTTTGAGCCGGGGCCTCCTGATGCAGTGTTTCTAGTGGATAGACATTGTCGGCCAGGAGATGGAATAGTTCATGTGCCAGACTGGAGTTTCTTCTCCAGGGCGCTTCTTGCGTATCTAGTATGATCGCGTAGCCGAACTCCCCTCGGGTGGACAAAGCGGACCCTACTCCGCCAAGCGGCCAGTTAACGATCTTTGTATTCGTATCCTTCTCCAGGGCGTCCGCTAGATTGGAGGCAGGTCGGTATCCCAGATTCATTGACTTCCTGAGTTCGTCCGCTCTTCTGGTTACATCCTCGTACGTCAGTTGTTGCTGCCCCTTCTCCCACAACTCAAGAGTGCACTCCGAGTCCTCTCCAGTGATCTCTTCCAGCAACTTGTAATTCATGAGAAGTCTGTGTAATTGGGCTTCCAGTGGCTTGCGATTGACGCCGGGGTCTACTCCGCGCCAAGCAACAACAGGTGCCAACTCAACTGGCTCGTCTTCCGTAAGAAAATAACTGAGATCGCGGGAGTATAGAGCGCTCAAAGCCGATAACTCGCTCGCCTTGATGGCTCTTTGTCCCTTTTCGATGGAAGAGAGCGTTTGATAGTTGGCGAAGCCAGCCCTCGGTGAGATGTCCTTGAGACTGAGACCTAACGACTCGCGTACTTGTTTGAGGCGTTTACCTATCCGTTCATTAACGCTTTTATCGGCCAGCTCGGTCACTCCTTTCTCTTTTATTACATTATACTATATTATTTCGGAATAACCACAAGAAAATATAAGAAAATGTTATATTTCTCAAGTAATCTCTCTTGAAATATATGGGCCCATGCTGATAAACGCATTTAATGTTTTGTCTACAAATAGGTTACAGATTCGCTGCGGCCGGTTGCATTGATCTGCGCATGTGCAGGTTGGCCCATACTGACCGCCCGGCTGGGGTGGGGCACCCCCTACTTCAGCAGCACCATCTTCTTTGAGTGTTCAAATCCCCCTGCGGATAAGCGATACAAATATACCCCCGACGAAACCGACATCCCTGCTTCATCCCGGCCGTCCCACTCAATACGAAACGTGCCCGCCGATAGCGTACGCTCTATCAGCAGACGAACTTCACCCCCAAGAACATTGTATATCGTCAGCGTTACTGATGACCGCTCCGGAAGGGCAAACTCAATCGTTGTCGACGAATTAAACGGATTGGGATAATTCTGCCGCAACGTGTACCCCTCAGGAATTACCGGCTCATAGTCGTAACCGATGCCCGTCCCGTTGCCGGGACCCGAGAATATGTAGATGTAGTCCCGGCCCGATGTCCGACGTGAACCAAAAGCAATATCATCTATCCCGTCCCCGTTGAAATCGCCAATCCCCGTGCAACCCCGACCAAAGTAATCCTTGAGCTCCGGCAGGTTGTTGTTATAGATCACTATATCGGGAATGCTGTCAAGGTCGGGACCGCCAAAGTACACATGGACATAGCCAAACCCGTAAAGATCAACGGCATAGCTGGTGATCAGGTCATTGTGGCCATCACTGTTCACATCGCCGGCCAGGTGACCGGTGTTGAAATCCTCGGGCAGTATTACGTCCGGGATAGTGTCGATGTCGGGCCCGCCGAAATAAATGTAGTTGGTGCAATCAGAGCCATAGACAAACGAACCGGCCACGAAATCATCGTACCCGTCGGCATTCACATCTCCCAGACACTCTATGTGGTCGCCGAAATGCTCCGCTCCGTCAACGTAAGGCGCCGGTCGGTAGATGATCATCTCCGGAATGGTGTCAAAAGCAACTCCCCCCCAATAAAGGTACACCGCGCCCCGCTCGGACTCACCGGGGTTAGCCTGGAGACCTACCGCCAGGTCGGTCTTGCCATCTCCGTTGAAATCGCCGGCGGCGATGCCTTTACCAAAAGAGTTGTAATCAAAGAATGGTCGCCGATTGGCTGCGGTTATCCTTAAATCGGGGCTGGAGTCCGGCACCGGACCGACCTCATAAAGTACTACCGATGTCTGATGCTGGCTCCATGAGACAATGTCGTCTGTGCCGTTGGCGTTGATGTCGTCCGTGTGAGCTGTAAAGCCGATAGATCGCAGCGTGTCATCACCAAACCAGGCGTCCCGCACAGAATCCGCTGGTGGGCCGCCGTGAAAAAGATTCAGTTTCCAGCCGTGAGGGTTTCTGCCACCAACAGCCAGATCGTCGTATCCGTCACCGTTGATGTCGCCCACGTTTGAAGGGCGGTTTTGAGAGCTATCGATGCGAAAATCGTACGTGAATATCGTGTCAAAGGCTTCGCGACCGTAGTAAAGGAAGTGGCTGAAACGGAAATCCCAAATCAGGATATCATCTTTCCCATCCCCGTTCTGATCCCCCATAGGTGTGATCTGCCACCCAAAGTGCATATTGACTGTGTCCGACTTGATAACGCCCAGCAACTCCGGTAACTCCGCCCGGGCAGAACCGGTGAAAACCAGCGTGCCGGCGAGAACCAGCGAGATAAGCATCAGGCTGTGCGCCCGGAACCGCATAGAATATCCCCTTTCTAATCCAATATAAGACCGTTACGGGGATTTCAAATAAGAAAATCACGTTCCCGTCGCCCCCCACTTCCCCTACAAAGTCAATGCAATTACCCGATTTGGCCCCCTTTGTGGATTAATGTATCGAGAATAAAAGGTCGGTGATTCGCAAATTCACTACCAAACATGAGGGCCGCAAATAAAAAACGAGAAAACGAACCCATTTCCGTGTATGTCTCAGAGTCCTAAGCTGTTACCCGGAATTTCTGAATTTTGGCTTACATACACCCCCGGGGGTCATTGCAGGGAGCTAAGCGACGCGGCAATCTCATACTGTCGGGGATGAGATCGCCACGTCCGCCTGCGGCGGACTCGCGATGACGTGTTTGGGAAAGCTGGCTCGGCCTGCTCACCCCTCCTGCGTCAACCGTTCGACTTCGTTGACCTGCTCGGCAAAGAGCTTAAGTGTCGCCTTGACCGGCTCGGGTGTGGTCATGTCCACCCCGCAACTCTTGAGCTGATTGATAGGGTAGTCGCTGCCACCCGATGAGAGCAGCTCCAGAAAGCGCCCGACAATCCCCTTTTCACCGGCGTTGAACTTCTCCAGGATAGCCTGCGAGGCCGCATACGAGGTCGCGTACTGGTAGACGTAATAGGTCGTGTAATAGTGCGGGATGCGTGACCATTTGTACTGCGTGAATTCGTCCATTGTCACCGCGGGACCGTAGTACTGCTCGGTGAGCTTCTGCCACATCTCGTTCATCAGGTCGGGCGAGAGGGCCTCGCCTTTTTCGACTGTCTCATGGATCATCAACTCGAAGCGGGCATACATCACCTGGTGGAAAAAGGTGCCGAAGGTATTGTCGATATGCCGGTTGAGCAAAAACAGCTTTTGCATCTTGTCGGTGGCCTTTTTCAGCAGGGATTGCAGCAGCAGCCCCTCGTTGAGGGTCGAGGCCACCTCCGCCACGAATATGGAATACTGCGCCTTGGGGTAAGGCTGCGCCTGGTTGGACAGAAAACTGTGCAGGGCGTGACCCATCTCGTGCGCCAGCGTGAACATATTGTCCACCGTGTTGTTGTAGTTCATCATCACGAACGGATGCGTCGAGTAATTCCCCCAACTGTACGCGCCGCTCGTCTTGCCCTCGGTCTCCCAGATATCCACCCAGCGGCTTCGGAAGGCGTCCTTGAGCATGGCGATATACCTGTCACCGAGCGGCCTCACGGCTTCGAGCGTCTCATCGACGGCTTCCGGGTAAGCCACTTCGTAGTTTTGCTCGGGAAACAAGGGGCAGATGACGTCATAGGGATAGATCTTGTCCAGCTTGAGCACCTTCTTGCGCACGGCCATCCATTTGTGCAGGCCCGCCAGGTCGGTCTCGGTGTTGTCCAGCAGGGCGTGATAGACTTCTACCGGGATATTGAAAGCGTCCAGGGCGTGATGCAGACAGCTCTCATACTTGCGGGCCCGGCTGTAGAAAATATCCTTGTTGACCGAGGCCGCCAGAGTCGCGCCGGTGGTGTTGACATGCGCCTTGTAGACGGAACTAAAAGCGTGATGAGCGTCGCGGCGCACCCGCTGATCGGAGGACTCCATGAATTTGGCGTACCGCTGCTTGGTCAGTTGGACTTCTTCGCCTTTTTCGTCCTTGATAACGGGGTATTTCAGGTCGGCGTCATCGAGCATGCCAAAAGCACTGCTGGGTCCGCGGGCCATCATGGCAGCCTGCGCCAGTACCTCCTCGACCTCGCCTGAGCGGATATGTTTCCGGGAGCGGATCAACTCCTTGATATAAAAATCATACACATTGGTCTTTGGAAACTGCCCGCCCATCTGTCTTAGCTGGTCGTCCTTCAGTTTCAGAAGTTCCGGCTCGACGAAGGCAAAAGCGGCTGCAGCCTGCGATGCCAGCATGGCCGCCCGGTCCGTCATCGCCTGGTACTTCGAGACGCGGTTGTCCAAATCCTGGCTGAGCTTGGCATACTGGTAGAGGTTGCCGCAGATCAGCGAAAGCGCGCTGTTCGTCTCCAGGCACTCGTACAAGAGATCCGCCGACCCGGCCAGTTTGCCGGCAAAGCCTGCGGCTTTCTCTATCAGCGACTGCCCCTTTTTGTAGTCGGCCTCCCAGTCGGCGTCGGTGTCGTACAGGACAGCCAGGTCCCAGGTATCTTTCTTGGCGATATCGGCTCTTTGCGGAATGGTCTTCGCTTTGTCTTTGGCGGAGGTGGGCATACGGCTCCTTTCTGCAGAATGAATTGAATATTGGGAGCAATTAAGCTAAAACCCGGCCAAAAGGCAAGCGGCGGGTCGGGGTGCGGCTTAGCGGGCATTCATGAGGACACGAGCAGGTCCCTCTCGGCCTGCTGTGCCTCTTGTTCGGAAAGGGAGGCCTAGCCTCCTCACATTTTGGCGACACAGCCGGCGATGAGCCGGCGAAGTTTCGGTTCGGCGACCGAGGCCGTCCCGATAACGTCCTCCAGCGAGCAGGGGTGCATGTTGTCGGCCAGGCCCATGTCAGTGATTATCGAGAACGCCAGTATCTTCGTCTTCTGGTGGTGCGCCGCCAGAACTTCCGGCACGGTCGACATCCCCACGGCGTCGGCGCCGAACCCGCGAAACATCCGGTACTCGGCCGCAGTCTCCAGGCATGGTCCG
>JAOUEU010000115.1 GCA_029858555.1 Candidatus Zixiibacteriota bacterium | reverse complement strand
CCTGTCGATAGACCACAGCTTTGCGACCCGTTATCTCAACGACGGTTTTTCGGGTGGTGAAAAGAAGCGCGTGGAAATTCTGCAGCAGGCAATGCTGCAGCCCAGGATGGCCCTACTGGACGAGACCGATTCCGGACTTGACATCGACGCTCTCAAGACGGTTGCCGAGGGGATCAATCGCTTTCACTCCGACCGGAACGGCCTGCTGCTGGTAACGCACTACCAGCGTCTTCTGAACTATGTCAAGCCGGACTATGTTCATGTCATGATGAACGGCCGGTTTGTCAAATCCGGCGGCCCGGAGCTGGCCCTGAAGCTGGAAGAATCCGGGTATGACTGGGTCGAAAACGGGACTCGGAAACCGGCCGAGGTGTAGTTATGGCGGACACCACCAGACATCAGAAGCAGGACCTGTCGACTCTGAACACGGACTACGCCGTCAAGTATGGTTTCAGAGACCCGGTGGACTATTTCCACAAGGGCGCCAAGGGCATCAACCATGAAGTAGTCGAGATGATCTCGCAGATGAAGAAGGAGCCCAAGTGGATGAGAGACATCCGGCACGAGGCCCTGGATATCTTCTTCTCCAAGCCGATGCCTGAATGGGGCAATACAAAGCTGCTGGGTGAGATTGATTTTGATGATATCTATTACTTCATGAAGCCGATAGAGAATCAGCAGCAGAGCTGGGACGATGTTCCCGAATACATTAAGCGGACATTCGATAAGCTGGGTATACCCGAGGCCGAGAAGAATTTCCTCGGCGGCGTTTCGGCGCAGTACGAATCCGAAGTCGTCTACCACTCATTGAAAGAGGAGCTCAGACAGCAGGGCATTCTCTTTCTGGACATGGACAGCGGCCTGCGCGAACAGCCGGAGATTGTCAGGAAGTACTTCGGCACGGTGATTCCGGCTACCGACAACAAGTTTGCGGCCCTGAATACAGCCGTTTGGTCGGGTGGCTCTTTTATCTATGTACCTCCCGGAGTCGATGCCAAGATACCTCTGCAGGCCTATTTCCGCATCAATGCCGAAAACATGGGCCAGTTCGAGCGGACTCTTATTATTGCCGACAAAGGTTCGCGGGTACATTACATCGAGGGCTGCACCGCCCCGATTTACTCCACCGACTCGCTGCACTCAGCGGTGGTGGAGTTGCTGGCCCTGGACGACTCTTACATCCGCTACACGACCATCCAGAACTGGTCCCGTAACATCTACAACCTGGTTACCAAGCGGGCTTCCGCCTACAAGAATGCCACCGTGGAGTGGGTCGACGGCAACCTGGGCTCCCGCCTGACCATGAAATATCCCTGCATCCAGCTTCTGGGCGAGGGTGCGCGCGGCGAGACCCTGTCGGTTGCTTTCGCCGGCGTTGACCAGCACCAGGATGCCGGCGCCAAAGTCATCCACGTCGCGCCCAACACGTCGTCCCGCATCACGTCGAAGTCGATTTCGAAGGATAACGGGCGGGCTTCCTACCGCGGCCTGGTCAAGGTCCACAAGAACGCCGTTAACGTCAAAGTATCGGTTCAATGCGACGCCCTGCTGATCGGCGAGGAGGCTCGCTCCGACACGTACCCCACCATGGAAATCGATAACGAGCAGGTCAAAATCGAGCACGAGGCCCGTGTGTCCAAGGTTGCCGAGGAACAGCTCTTTTATCTGACCAGTCGCGGCCTGACCGAAGACGAGGCGCGACTTCTCATTGTGAACGGCTTTATGGAGCCCTTCACCAAGGAGTTGCCCCTGGAATATGCCGTGGAACTAAACCGCCTGATCGAACTGGAGATGGAAGGCTCCATCGGATAGATATGGATAACGACATGAATACAGACAATGCCAACAGCGAATATAAAATCCCGGATATGGCGCCGGAACTGATGCGCGGTCCCCAGTGGTTGCAGGAAAAGAGAACTTTGGCCCGGGATGCCTTCAACAGCAGCCCGCTCCCCAGGCGCGGGTTGCACCTCTGGCGCTACACCGACCCGAACCGATTTATGGTAGACCGCGCCAGTGTCGTCGACAGCGCCTACACGGAAGACTATGATGCGGTCGAGAAGGTTGAGTTGCGCCACCTCGAGCAAGGCCGTCTATCCGGTCTGGTAACCGATCTGGGCGGCCGGGAGATCAACCGCTACGGTGTGGAAAAGCTCGCCGAGCAGGGAATCCTGGTCACCTCGCTGTCGGAGGCGGTGGGGAAATACAAAGTTCTTGTCGAACCCTACCTCTACCGGCTGGTCAACAGCGCCACCGGCAAGTTTGAAGCCCTGAACGGCGCCCTGTGGAATGACGGCATTTTCATTTACGTCCCGCGCGGCAAGTCGGTCGCAAAACCGCTGCACCTTCTGCGGGAAGCGGGCCGGGAAAATTCGGCCCAGTTCCCCAGACTTTTGATAGTAGTCGACCAGGGCTCCGAGTTGACGGTGATCGACGAGTACGGCGGCGGTTCCCATAAAATGGAGAAGGGCCTGTCATACGCCAACAGTGCTGTCGAGATTTTTGGTATGGCGGGCAGTCGTATCAGGTACGTTAATCTGCAGAGGCAAACCTCCGCGATGAACTCATATCTCACTCACCGGGCGATGCTGGAGCGGGATGCCAACATGCTGACCATTATCCTGGCTTTTGGCGGCCTTTTGAACAAGCAGAATTTCGGCGCCATTCTCAGCGGTCAGAATGCTGAAAGCAATATGTTTGGCCTGACCTTCGGCTCCGGCCATCAGCATTTCGATTGTCACACTCTGCAGCATCATGCAGCGGGACAAACGCTGTCCAATATCGATCATAAAGTTGTTTTGCGGGATAAGGCTCGGTCCGCCTATACGGGCCTGATAAAAATTGAAAAAAACGCCAGGACTTGCGAGGCCTACCAGGAAAACCGCAACCTCCTTCTGAACAAGGGGACCAGGGCCGAAACCATCCCGGAACTGGAGATACTCAATGAAGACGTTCGGTGCAGCCACGGCGCCACCATCGGGCCGATTGACCCCATGGAGGTGTTTTACCTGTCGTCACGAGGCATTCCTTACGATGACGCCGTACGCATGGTAGTGGGCGGCTTTGTGGAAAAGACGCTCAAACAGGTGCCAGACGACCTGCGGGAACGGCTGAGGCAATTCGTCAACACGCGATTGGAGAAGATATAAGTGGCTGAATATAGAAAAGTGGCCACTGTCAGTGATATACCGGATGGCGGCATGAAGACCTATCGATTGGACCATGATCAGATCGTGATCTGTCATTCCGGGGGCAGATTCTATGCCATCGTCGACGAGTGTTCCCATGACGCTGCGCCGATCAGTACCGGGCATTTGCGAGATCATGAGATTGTCTGCCCGCGTCACGGTGCCCGGTTTGACATTACCAGCGGCACCGTAACCGCTCCGCCGGCGGTGGCGCCAATCGACACGTTTGAGGTGAAGGTCGAAGGCGAGGATATATTTGTAAGGCTGGATTAGATTAGCCTCCAGCCTTGTTTATATGAGGGTGACTATGAGATCCGACACCAAAAACAACCCGGTAACTGTTGACGTCAAGACCGGCCGTATCGACTACGAACGGATACGGGCCGATTTTCCTATTCTCGACCAGCAGATACACGGCAACCGACTTGTGTATCTGGACAGCGCCGCCACCTCGCAGAAACCCCGGACGGTTATCAATGCACTTCTGGACTACTACCGGAAATACAATGCCAACATCCATCGTGGAATTCACGCTCTCGCCGAGGAGGCCACGGCGGCCTACGAGGCGACCCGGCAGAAAGTGGCGGGTTTCCTGGGCGGTGTAGCCCCCGAAGAAGTCATTTTCACCAGCGGCACCACGGAAGCGATCAATCTGGTGGCCTACAGCTGGGGCGAGAAGAACATCAAGGAAGGCGACGAGATAGTCATCACCGAGATGGAACATCACGCCAATCTCGTGCCATGGGTGATCCTTGCGCAAAAAAAGAAGGCGGTCCTCAAACGAATTCCCATAACTATCTGTGGCCACCTTGATCTGACTCATATCGAAGACATCATCACCGACCGGACCAGGTTGGTGGCTGTCACCCACATGTCCAACGTTCTCGGAACCATCAACCCGGTTTTCGAAATCACTCAGGTAGCCGGCAGGCACGGCGCCCTGGTGCTGGCCGACGGCGCCCAGGCGGCGCCGCATATGCCAGTGGATATCAAACAGTTAAATGTAGATTTCTACGCTTTTTCGGCCCACAAGATGCTCGGCCCCACAGGCGTCGGCGTTCTCTGGGCGAAAAAACACCTTCTGGAAGAAATGCCGCCGTTCATTATGGGCGGCGAGATGATTCGCGAGGTATCATTTGACCGCATCACATGGAATGACCTGCCGCACAAGTTCGAGGCCGGAACACCCAATATCGGTAACGTGATCGCCTTCAAGGCCGCCCTGGACTACATTGAGGAACTCGGCATGGACAATATCCGGCTGCATGAAATGGCCATTACCCGCTACGCCATTCAGAGACTCTCCGAGCTGGAGGGCCTCGAAATCCAGGGACCTCTGGAACCGACTCAGCGCGGCGCGGCCGTTTCCTTTACCGATCCGAAGATTCATCCGCACGACATCGGCACGTTCCTTGATTCCAAGGGAATCGCTATTCGGGCCGGTCATCATTGCGCCCAGCCGCTGATTCGAGCGATGGGCAAGGTTGCCACCGCCAGGGCGTCGTTTTATGTTTACAATGATGAGAAGGATGTTGACGCTCTGGTCGAGGCGTTGATTGAGATGAGGAGGTATTTCGGCGTATGAACGATGAACTCGATGACATGTATCGAGATATAATCCTTGACCATTTCCGTTCGCCGCGCGGCAAGAAACCCATAGGGAAAGCGGATATTGCCTCTGACGGTCACAACCCCTCGTGCGGCGATGATGTCACGGTTGAGGTCGAGATGGCCGATGGCAACGTCAAAGACGTGCATGTAGACTGCCACGGCTGCGCTATCTCCGTGGCCTCGGCATCCATGCTGGCCGAGGCTATTAAGGGGAAGTCGATCGACGAAGTTAAAAAGATCGCCGAAATTGTCAAAAAGATGCTCACTGGCGAGATCGATGCAATTCCCGAGGATGCCGGCGATCTGGATTCTCTGAAAGGTGTCCGCAAGTTCCCGGTCCGTATCAAGTGTGCCCTTCTGGCCTGGACGACCCTGGTCGAGGGCTTGAAAAACTACGAGAGCGGACTGGGCACTAAAACGACAACCACCACGACGGAAGAGCAGTAAGTAATCTCCCATGACCCTTCCCACGGTAGAGCAGATTTATGAGGCTCTCAAGCCGGTCCTGGACCCCGAAATCCGCATCGGCGTCGTTGACCTCGGCCTGGTGTACGACGTCGTCGTTGAGGAGGACGGTAAAGTCGCCATCAAGATGACGCTTACGACGCCGGCCTGCCCTTACGGTGAGATGCTGCTGACGATGGTGCACCGCGCCGCCGAAGGAGTCGAAGGCGTCACCGGTGTCCAGGTGACGCTCGTCTGGGACCCGGTCTGGGACCCCAGGGAGATGGCTTCGGACATCGCCAAGGACATGCTCGGCATCTGGTGATTGACGCCGGCCGTGGTGCGTCACAGCCTGCCGCGTTACTATAATCATGTCGCGTAGTTTATTTGAAAACGGGCTTTACAGAGGAACTTTTGCGACCTACATTCTTTTTTTCAAAATGATTGCGTACAAAGTCAGGAATCGATTTTATGGCTGAGAATGCCAAACCCGATTTATCATCGCTCCGGATAGACCGCGAAAAAAGCGACCGGCCCAAAAGCCGGTCCTGGATTTACATTGTATGGATCATTGTGCTGGCGGTGGTCGTTGTGGGGTTCTTCTACGTCAAACGCAGTATCACTCCCGCCACGCCGGTTAAGGCAACCACGGTGGCACTTATGGGAGGTTCTGATGCTCAGGCTGGTCTGGTTGCCACCGGGTATGTCGTCGCTCAGCGCAAAGCGGAAGTGGCTTCCAAAGGAACCGGGCGACTGGAGTATCTCGGTTTCGAAGAGGGCGATACAGTGCGCGCCGGTGAAGTCATCGCCCGTCTGGACAACGAGGATATCAGGGCCAACCTGGAGGTGGCACGGGCCACGCTGCAAAAGGCCGAGGCCGATTCACTCAACGCCGGGCGAAATTTCCGCCGCGTGGAAAAACTCTTTTCCTCCGGGTCGGTGACTGAAGAGATGCTCGACAACGCCGAAACCGCTCACCGGCTCGCCCTCGCCACTGTTGCCGGGGCTGCCGCGGCCGTCAGAGCCGCCGAAGTCGCACTCGAGAATACCTATATTCGGGCTCCTTTCGACGGCACCATCCTGACGAAAAACGCCGATGTTGGTGAGATGGTCACACCCTTTGCCTCCTCGGCTTCGTCGAAGGGTTCCGTGGTGACACTGGCCGACATGAGTTCGCTGGAAGTGGAGGCCGATGTTTCCGAGTCCAACATCAATAAGGTCAAGGTCGGCCAGCGCTGCGAGATCATTCTGGATGCCTACCCGGAAACGCGCTACGCGGCCACGGTTAAAAAGATTGTTCCCACCGCCGACCGCGCCCGCGCCACCGTTTTGACGAAGGTCGCTTTTTTGGAAAAGGACGCTCGCGTTCTTCCCGAAATGTCGGCCAGGATTAACTTTTTTGTCGGGGAGGACGAGGCCGGCGTTGCCAGACAGGCAGCCGTAGTCACTGTTACCGATGAGGCCATTACTACACGCGATGGTCGCAAAATCGTCTTCCGGATCGACGGTGACCGGGTGTCGGCGGTGACCGTCAGAACCGGCCGCAAGCTGGGCAAAGTCACCGAAATCCTCGAAGGACCCTCCCCCGGTGAGCAGGTGGTTCTTTCTCCGCCCGGCAAAATGGCCTCGGGCGACAAAATTGAAATTTCCAAATAACAGACGTATCAAGGAGAATAATGGCATCCAATATAGTTCAGCTGGAATCGGTATATAAATCTTACTGGCGCGACAGCCTGGAAATCCCGGTGCTCCACGATATCAGTTTCGAGATCTCCCACGGGGAGTTCCTGGCCCTTATGGGGCCATCGGGCTCAGGCAAGACTACCCTGCTCAATCTCGTGGCCGGCATCGACCGGCCATCGTCAGGGCGCATTATTGTCGGCGACGAGGACGTTTCCGGCATGCCGGAGAGTCGCCTGGCCCGCTGGCGGAGCCGCCATATCGGATTCGTCTTTCAGTTCTACAATCTGATTCCGGTGCTCAAGGCTTTCGAAAACGTCGAATTGCCGCTGATGCTGACGAACCTGAGTCGACAGGAACGGCGTCGTCAGGTCCAGACGGCCCTTGATATTGTCGGCTTGAGCGACCGCATGCACCATTACCCGAACCAGCTCTCCGGAGGGCAGGAGCAGCGGGTGGCCATCGCTCGGGCGATTGTCACCGACCCCACCTTGATCCTGGCCGATGAACCGACCGGCGATCTCGACAAGCAGTCTGCCGAAGACATCATGGAATTGCTCAGCCGACTCAACAAGGAGTTCAACAAGACGATAATAATGGTCACTCACGACCCGCGTGCCGCCGATAAAGCTCATTTGATCAGAAACCTCGACAAGGGAGAACTGGTGCGCTCATGAATGTCGCCCGGCTCATTGCCCGCAACACCATGCGGCACCCGCTCCGCAGTAGCCTGACCGTTCTGGGACTGGCCATTGCGGTTATGGCTTTCATTGTCATCCGGACGTCGATAGCCTCCTGGTATGCCGGCGCCGAAGCCGCCTCCCCTAACCGCCTTGTCACCATCAATGCGGTTTCCATGGTTTTTACGCTGCCCCTGGCCTACAAAGAACGCATCGCGAGATTAGAGGGTGTTACCGGCGTCTCCTACGCCCAGTGGTTCGGCGGCACTTATGTCGACCCCAAGAATTTCTTCCCCCAGTTCGCCGTCGATGTGAATACCTATTTTGACCTGTACCCGGAGATTGTCATTCCCCCCGACCAGAAAGAGCGGCTCTTCGCGGAGAGAAACGCCGTGCTGGTCGGGCGCAAACTGGCGGACCGGTTTGGCTGGTCGGTCGGCGACGCTATCCGGCTGACCGGCACCATCTACCCCGGCGACTGGGATTTTGTTATCCGGGCCATATACACCGGCGCCGAAGAAATAACCGACGAGACGCTCTGGTTTTTTCACTACGACTATCTTGACGAGAGGATGCGGGCCGAGGCCGCCATGCGCGCCGCCCAGGTAGGCAGCTTTGTAGTCAGGATTGCCGACCCGGCGCGGGCCGCCGCCATCTCGGATCAGATTGACAGCATGTTCAAAAATTCACTGGCCGAGACGAGGACGGAAACGGAGAAAGCCTTCCAACTGGGCTTTGTATCCATGGCGGGAAGTATCGTTTTCGGACTGAAGATAATATCCATACTCGTCATAGTCATCATTCTTCTGGTCCTGGCCAATACTATGGTCATGACCGCCCGCGAACGCATCTCCGAATACGCTGTTATGAAAACGCTGGGATTCCGCGCCTTTCATATTTTCGGACTGATATACGGGGAATCGTTGTTCATCGCGTGTCTGGGGGGCGGCCTGGGAATTCTGTTCGCCTATCCCATCCAGACGCTTATAGCGGCCGGGGTCAGCGATTTCTTCCCCGCCGTACCGATTGAATTGCTCACGATCCTGTGGGCTTTTCTGGCCGCCGTGGCCGTGGGACTGCTGGCAGCCCTGTTTCCCGCATATAAAGCCCTCAGGACACCCATTGTTAACGGACTGAGAATCATTGATTAGGTAACAAACGATGACCCTGCTGATAAGTTATTCATACAAGAACGTGTTCGCCCGCCGGCTGACCTCGATACTGACCATCGCCGGTATCGCCCTGGTTGTCTTTGTCTTCTGCGCAGTGCTAATGCTCTCCCACGGACTGAGAACAGCCCTGGTGGAAACCGGCCTGAAAGACAACGTCATCGCGATCCGGCGCGCATCGCAAACCGAGGTCCAGTCTATAATCCCCAGGGATATGGCCAATACCATCAAGGCCGACGCCGCCATCGCTGTTGATGCTGACGGTTCGCCGCTTTTCACTAACGAAATTCTGGTGCTGATTAACCAGCCCAAACGCGGTACCGACGAACCCAGTAACGTCCCCGTGCGCGGCGTCACCGAGTACTCCCGCAAACTCCGCCCCAATATGAGGCTGGTCGATGGCCGGATGTGGCGCGAAGGGACCTCCGAGGTTATCGCCGGGGCCAAGGTTGCGGCCACCTTCCAGGGCTGCGGCCTCGGCGAAACGCTGCGCTTCGGCACGCGCGACTGGACAATCGTGGGCATCTTCGAAACCGGCGGCTCGGGGTTCGAATCGGAAATATGGGGTGATGTCGATCAACTCATGGATGCCTTCGGACGGCCGGTGTTTTCATCGCTGACAATGCGGCTGACATCACCGAACGAGTTTGAGGCCATGAAAGAACGCCTGGAAAGTGATCCCCGGCTGACCGTCGAGATTATGCCTGAGAGAGAGTATTATCTGGAGCAATCCCGCTTCACCAGTCTCTTTATCAGCGTTATGGGCATTGCCGTCAGCATAATATTTTCTCTGGGGGCGGTAGTGGGGGCGATTATTACCATGTATTCGTCGGTCGCCAACCGTACTATCGAAATC
>JAOUEU010000381.1 GCA_029858555.1 Candidatus Zixiibacteriota bacterium | reverse complement strand
CCTCTCCGGCGTTGATACTCGGGTTGTCGTTAACCTCAATAACCACATACTCGTCCCCCATCTGCTTGAGGTCGACACCGTAAAGCCCCTTCCCGATGGCATTGGCGGCCCTGACGGCCGTATCGAGAAGCCCCGGCGGCGCCACGGCGAGCTTGACGCCCTTCACGGGGCCATAGTACGTCTTACCGTTGGCGGTATACGTTAGAATCTTCCACCGCTTCTTCGGGATGGTATACTGACAGACGTAAAGCGGCTCGCCGCCTATCACCCCCACCCGCCAGTCAAACGATGATTGCACGAAACTCTGCACAATCACGCGGTCCGCCCGGCGCAACAATCGCCTCGCCACCTTCACGACCTCCTCCGGCGTCGATGCCCGTTCCACGTACATCGAAAAGCTGCTGTTGGGGGCCTTCAGCACCACCGGTGAACCAAGCTCGGCCAGGAGCCGCTTTCCCGACGAAATACTTATATCCGTCCCTTCCAGAAACCGCGTTTCGGGAATGGCCACGCCGCCGCGGACCAGGTGACGGTACATGTTGACCTTGTCACAGCAGATCCGAATCGAATCGGAGTCATCGATTACGCGCACACCGTGCATTTCGGCCGCGCGCGAAACGACGTAGGCCGAATTCAGGGGATCCGTCAGGGCGCGGATATACACCGCGTCGCAGGACGGAATCTTGTACATCTCCGGCCGAAATATGAAATCCACCCGATGCCCCAGCTTGCGGGCCACCTGGCTCAGGCGCATAAGAGCTGTCATCTCCTCGGAGTTCGAGATGGTGTAACGCTCAACGTATATACCTAACTGTCCCATACGACACGCTCCCTTATGTAACGCAACTCCCTTGATCCCAACTCGCCGAACGGAAGCGGCGCTATGTCACTTAGCAGCAACTGACCGTCGGCGGTAATCACCACCCGCACCCGCGCCACCGGAATATGAAACACCTCCCAGACCTTCCAAGACAGGTCGCGAAAAACTTCCTGCCCGCACCAGCCCAGCACCGACCGGAAGTAGCTTATCCGGCTGCCCGGCGGCAATTCCTGGCAGCAGATGGCATAGGTAAAATTCCGCGTCGTCGACTTCGCAATGCTTTTGGCCCGACCGGGTTTGAGCACTATCCGGCCTTTCAGCGTGAAGGGATTGATCGGATCGACAATCACCGGCGGCTCAAAATAACCGTTGCTGATGAAAAACTCGGGAACGGCGATTCCCGCCGCTTTGGCTTTCTCCAGGAACAAAGGCGGCACATACGCGTCCAGCATGTCTTCGCACGTCGGCAGAATACTCTTTCCCTCACCCTCGTAATCCTGGGAAACGTAATACGGGTATTCCAGGTAGTCATATTCTCCCGCGAGATTGACGTAACAGTCATCTGCCGATAACCAGCCGGTGAAACGATTTTGCCTGGCTGTCTCGACGACGTCACTACTTCGACTTTTGCGCTTCATCAAAATTCCCTTATGCACATTGCCAGTGGTAAAAAACAACTCCATGGCTCCTGTAGTTCCGGCCCCGGCCGGCTGACAAGAGGTATATCTCAAACCGGCCGGCCGCCGATTCCCGCAGGAACCTCAATTACCGCATCATTTTACACATGAGTTAAAATAAAATCAATGGTATTTCTTGCCCCGGCCCCATTCGCGACTCAGTGCTCTAATCAGGGAATCCGGGCAGATCGGGGCTTCTGCGGTCTTAACACAATGTCCGATGCCGTAGGTCAGGTTCCGGGGTCGCGCCGCAAAAGGACGAGACAATCGGAGAACCTCTCGGAGTCCGTAGAAGCGGCGGGGCCGCCGACCGAGAGACCCGACATCATCTAACTGGAATCCCTCACCTCAATAGGATGATTTTCTCGGACTGTTCGAATCCCCCTGCGGATAAGCGCACGAAATATATTCCCGAGCAAACAGGTTTACCCGACTCATCATTGCCATCCCAGGAAAAGTGATATGTCCCCGCGGATAGCGTCCATACCACAAGGGTCCGTATCCTCTGATCGACAATGTTGTAGATACTCAAATGCACCGTTGACCGCACCGGCAGACCGACCGTAAAGACCGTGCTTAGGCTTGGGGAGAAAGGACTAAAACTGGTGTCGGAGTAGTTCCCCGACAACGAATACCACATGGGGATTACCGGCTCGTAGTCGTAGTCAATCAAAGTCCGACCATCCCAGCCTGCGAATAGATACACTTCCCCGCGATTGCCGGCTATAGCGGAAAAGGCGAAATCATCTATGCCGTCCCCATTTACGTCACCTACACCGACACAATCATAGCCAAACCTTCTCTGATATTCAGGCATATCACTGTTGTGGATAGTCAGGTCGGGTATGCTGTCAATG
>JAOUEU010000114.1 GCA_029858555.1 Candidatus Zixiibacteriota bacterium | reverse complement strand
AATCCTTCCCGGCACCTCGATTCAGGCACTGGAGATATGGCTTAAGGCCATGGACGAGTACGTCGGATTCTATCTGCCCCTGGATATCAGTTGCTCCTCTTCCGACGTGAACATCGAAGCCGTTCATCCACGGGACAGTGTCTATGCCGCCGGCGCGCTTCTTCGTGACGCCATGGGGGCAACCTTCGCTGCCGGAGTGTACCGCCTGGCCGTCATATGGGTATCGGTCACGGCCAGCGCCGATACGCAGTATATCGTTGTCGACACCGTTGCCCCGGTTTTTTCCCGCCGCACAAGTCGCCTGGTGCGGGCTTCGCTACCGCAGTTCGTCACCGTTCCCGGGTGCTGCATGGGTTTGCGTGGCAATGCCAACGGAGATATTGAAAACAAGATAAACATTTCGGATATTACGTATCTGGTTGATTATCTGTTCGGGATTCCCACCGGGTTTCCCCCTCCCTGTCGGGAAGAAGGAAACGTCAACGGCGACCCGGATGAAAAGATCAATGTCTCTGATGTGAGTTTCATTGTGACTTATTTGTTTGGCAGTCCCCCGGGACCGTCCCCGCCGGCCTGCCCCAATTATTGAGTTTGCAGAACGATACTCCAAAGGTAAAGCGCCTCCTCTCGCGAGGGGGCGCTTTTTCTATGAAGGTCGTTTCCCCGCAAGTGGCCCGACCGTCGAGACGGCTGCCACCTTCGAAATAACGTTGACAGCCATCTCCAAATCCTTTTATTGAGGGTAGAGTAACCGGTGGGACGTTTGCAGGACGATTTTCTCAGGCAGCCATACGCCCCACATCTCTCTCAATCGTCATCACATTGCCTGTACAGGGAGGCACTACAGCATGAAGAAGAGTATCATGACCATCACGGTTGTTGCGGTGGTCTGCGCGCCCGCGCTGGCCGAGTTGCCCGCTGCTGCATCTTCGCGCTACGACGAGGCCGCCACGGTTGTAATGCCGGTCACGGAGCAGCCGGTGCGGCAGGTGTTTTCTGTCGAAGAACTGCCCCGACAACAGAATATTGGCCTGCCGTTGGCGGGAGCGCAAGACAACTTCAGTACAGCCGACTACTTGCACCCGGCTCTCGGCCAATCCGCCGGAGGTACTCTGATAAAAGGGTACGAATACCATCTCGATGCCACGCCAAGTACGATTTACTGGCACTGCTCGCTCGATGACGGACTCAACTGGAGTTCCGCCTGCTGGTTCGAGTTATTCGGCGGCGCTTATCCGTCGCTGGATTATCGTGGATCCGGCACGACCTTCTACGGAACCTTTGTCCCACCTTCAAGCTTTCTCAGCGGCGCCGGGGTGCTCTTCTTCGAGTTTGATGACCCGGTCGATCCCTGCGGTTCGGGAGTGCTGTGGTGGACGGACTTTTCCGATGACGGCTGGCACGACATGCGCATGTGCGACATCGCCTCCGACAACGGCGCCCAGACTTGGAACTGGGGGCTCATATCGCTCGTCATGAGCCGCTCCACGCCGACGCTGCTGAACGACGTGCCGGGCATTTACAGCCCATTGACTTCGGGCGGCGCCGTGCAGCTAAGCTACTACAGCAACCACCCGGGCTGTCTGACAACGGCTGTCGCTATCGACACTGCCGCCGCCCTGACTTACGCGGTTTATGACAAGTTCGATGACGGACTGGCGCAGTGGCAACTGTTTGTCCGACAGGACCATTTCGACGACTGGTACGCCGCGACCACCGCCGCCACCCTGGCCTTTGGCGACACCGAGAGACACATGCGCTACCCGGTTATAGCAGCCTTTGGTGATACCATCCTGATCGTCACCATGTCCCACTACAACAGCAGCAGCACTAATACGGACGTCATCTGCTGGGGCACTTTCGATGGTGACGTGAATAACCTGAACTATATGAGCAGCATAGCCGAAACCGCCGAGGCCGAAGCCTGGCCGGAGCTGGCCCATATTGCGGGCGATGATTTCGTGTGCACCTTCACCCGGGACCAGCAACTCTATGCTTCGACAACCATCGACGGCGGCCTTAGCTGGAGCACGCCCTGGCTGGTCAGCGGCACTGATGTCGTGGTCGAGGAATACCATACGGCTGATATCGCCGACGGCGGCCACAAGGTGATGTGGGAGTATATCAATTCCGGGGACACCCTGCTGCACATGGCCGATCTGGAGTGTGTCGATGGCGATGCCGACGGAATCTGCGACGTGGACGACAACTGCCCGGCCGCGGCCAATCCCGGACAGGCGGACACTGACGGCGACGGTGTCGGCGATGACTGCGATGTTTGTCCCGGTTACGACGATTTCGCCGACGGCGACGGTGACGCCGTGCCCGACGGCTGTGATAACTGTCCCACCCAGGCCAATGCCGGCCAAGACGACACCGACGTCGATGGCGTAGGTGATGCCTGCGATGACTGCACCGATACCGACGGCGACACTTTCGGCGATCCCGGTTTCACGGCGAATACCTGTCCCGAAGACAACTGCCCCCACGTCCCCAACCTGACACAAAATGACACTGACAGCGATGGTCTGGGGGATGCCTGCGACAATTGCATCGGTGTCCACAACCCTGACCAGATTGACACCGACGGCGATGGCGATGGCAACGCCTGCGACAACGACGATGACGACGATGGCATTCTCGACGATGGCGATTTGAGTGGCACGGAAGGCGACCATCCCTGCACCGGCGGGTCAGTGACAGATTGTGACGATAACTGCCCGACGGTGGCCAACGCCGACCAGGCTGACGCTGATGCCAACGGTATGGGTGACGCCTGTGAGGGCTGCTGTCTGGCTCTGCGCGGTAACGCTAACGGCGATCCTGAGGACAAAACCAACATCTCCGATGTCTCGTACCTTCTGGCGTGGCTCTTTGGCATTCCTTCCGGGCCGGCGCCAGCCTGCCCCGAGGAGGCTAACGCCAACGGGGATACCGAGGAGAAGGTCAATATCTCGGACGTAAGTTATCTTCTGAGTTATCTTTTTGGCATCCCCATCGGCCCAGACCCACCGGCATGCCCATGAACCGACACCGAACCCCGAAGCTGGAAGCCGCCGCAAGCGAACGAGCCAGCTTCATCAGACAGGCGGAATGTCGACAAAAAAAGCCTTGACAGTATTAGATGCCACCGTTAAATTTATAAAGCTATCAAAGCAACAACCGATAAAGTAGATATATTTGTGAATTAAATCACTAGGCACCTTTGGCTATGAGTGTACCAACAGACCACAATATTGAAGCGGCCTCTGTCGAGGCTTTTCTCAAAGCTTACCGTGAGGGTGTGGGAAAACTGCTCTCGAGCACTTCGATTTCGGAATTAGAATTAAGTCAACGAGTTGCTTCTCAGTTCGACAACACCGCCAGCGGTATTCCGCTGTTCGCCGGGTTCGACGCAAGCCTTGATGGCGCCGGACTGGCGCGCATCGGGTTCGGCCTCGAAAAGATATTATATACCCATGTTAGTGATATTTTTCACAATTTTGTCGCGGCATTGTCTGGCGATGAGACGCCGGAGGAAGCCTTGTCAAGGTTGGTCCGGCACACCCTCAAAGGCGACGTGGCTTACTTCGAGAACCTGAGCCGCGAGCGCTCTATTCCGGCAGATCGGCTGGCCTTTTTCGGCAACTTTCTTGTTCGTCCCATTCGGCAAAGGGCTCGGCACGTACTCGAATCCGCCTATGACCTTGATCAGTGGCATTATAGTTACTGCCCTGTTTGTGGTCTCTGGCCACAGATGGCGCGGCTCGAGGAGGAATTTGGTCAGCGACACCTCTGGTGCATCGGCTGCACGGGCCAGTGGAGTTTCCCCCGCATGCGCTGCCCCTTCTGCCTGGAGGACAACCAGGAAAAGCTCGGTTACCTGACCGTCGAAGGCTGGGAGGGGTATCGGATTCAAACGTGCGACAACTGCCACCACTACCTCAAGACCCGTGACGAACGCCAGCCGGAACCCAAATCAGTTTCTGATTTTGACATCGAATACCTGGGCACGACCGTTCTGGATGCGGCTGCCACCCGGGAAGGATATTGCAACGATTTCATCGGTCTGACGGCCTTTAACGCAAAAGACCCGCCGCTGTCGAGAACTTACAGACAAAAACTATAAACAATCAGCTACCACACAACACAATGAGAAGCCGGAGGAGAGGACATGAATCATTCAAGGCGCCAGTTCTTGAAGCGAAGCACCACGGGTATCGCTTCCGGGATTGGACTCTTCGGTCTCACGCCGCGAGTTGAGGCCGTTCCTTCACTGGAACTCAAGACGAGCAAAGCCAAAGAGTCGACGACTATCTGCCCGTATTGCGGGGTTGGCTGCGGTCAGATTGTTTCGGTGAAGAGCGGCAAGGTCATCAACGTCGAGGGTGATCCCGATCATCCCATTAACGAAGGGGGCACCTGCAGTAAGGGCAGCGCTCTGTTTCAGATCGCCAACAACGAACGGCGGCTGGGCAAAGTGCGGTACCGCGCGCCGGGTTCCAGCCAATGGGAAGACAAAGATTGGGATTGGGCCGTCAAACAAATTGCAGCCCGAGTCAAAAAGACGCGCGACGAGACATTCATCAAACAAGAAAAAGGAAAGGTTGTCAACCGCACAGACGGTATTGCCTGTCTTGGCGGCGCGGCTCTGGACAACGAAGAGTGCTACCTGCTGTCCAAGCTCGCCCGCGCCATGGGCTTAACTTACCTCGAACACCAGGCCCGTATATGACACTCTTCCACTGTCGCCAGTTTGGCGGCTTCGTTTGGAAGAGGCGCGATGACCAACCACTGGGTTGATCTCAAGCACACCGACGTGGCGATGATCATGGGCTCCAACTGCGCCGAGAATCATCCGGCGGCCGCCAAGTGGCTGCAGGAGGCGAAAAAACATGGGGCCCAGGTACTCTCAGTCGATCCGCGATTCACGCGCACGTCCGCCTTTGCCGACCACTACGCCAAGGTGCGTTCGGGCACCGATATCGCTTTTGTCGGAGGTATGATCAACTACGCTCTGCAGAATAACCGCATCCACAAGGACTATGTCGTCGAGTACACCAATGCGTCCTTCATCATCAATCCCGATTTCGCGTTCGACGAAGGCGTCTTTGCGGGTTATGATCCGCAGACCAGGGCCTACGATACCAAAAAGTGGGCGTACGAGCTCGATGAGAACGGCGTCCCCAAGCGGGACAAGACTCTCCAGGATCCGCGCTGTGTGTTCCAACTGCTGAAGAAACACTTCTCGCGGTACGACGTCGACTCGGTCATTGCCATCACCGGAACACCCAAAGAGGACTACCTGAAAATCTGTGACATCTTCACTTCCACCTACACTCCCGACCGGGTGGCCACATGGATGTATGCCATGGGTACCACCCAGCACACGCACGGTACGCAGAACATCCGCAGCTATGTCATTCTGCAGCTGCTCCTGGGCAACATCGGCCGGGCCGGCGGCGGCATCAACGCCCTGCGCGGCGAGTCCAACGTCCAGGGCTCGACCGATATGTGCCTGCTGTTCCATATTATTCCAGGTTACCTAGCATCACCACACATCGATATGGTGAATCTCAAGGCCTACCTGGACAAGTGTACACCCAAGACCAGTGACCCCATGAGCGCCAACTGGTGGAGCAATTACCCCAAGTACATGGTCAGTCTGCTGAAGGCCTGGTGGGGCGACAAGGCCACCGCCGCCAACGACTTCTGTTATGACTATGTGCCCAAACGCTCCGGCAATTACTCGCACATCGCTCTCTTCGAGAGAATGTACGAAGACAAGATCAAGGGTCTTTTCTGCTTCGGTCAGAACCCGGCGGTCGGCGGTCCCAACGTCAATATGGAGCGCGCGGCCCTGGGCAAACTGGATTGGCTGGTCGCCGTGGACCTCTGGGACACGGACACGGCCAATTTCTGGCATCGCCCCGGGGTCAACCCGGCCGACGTCAAGACAGAGGTCTTCATGCTTCCGGCTGCCGCTTCCGTTGAGAAGGAAGGTTCCGTCACCAACAGCGGCCGCTGGGGGCAGTGGCGTTACAAGGCGGTCGATCCTCCCGGCGTGGCCAGGTCCGACGCCTGGATTATCGATCAGCTGGCCAAGGCCCTCAAGCAGGAATACGCGGCTGGCGGGGTCTATCCGGATCCCATCCGCGACCTCGCCTGGAACTATGGCTCCGGTGAGGAACCCGATGTGCACACCATCGCCAAAGAGGTTAACGGCTATTTCACCACAGACACCACCTTCGCCGACAAGAACAAATCTTTCAAGAAAGGCGATCAGGTCCCCAGTTTCGCCTGGCTTAAGGACGACGGTTCGACGGCATCGGGGAACTGGCTCTATTGCGGAAGCTACACCGCTGACGGCAACATGATGGCACGACGTTCCCGCGAAGACGCCCCGAACAAGCTCGGCCTGTATCCGAAATGGGCATGGTGCTGGCCGGTTAACCGGCGCATCATTTATAACCGGGCTTCGGTCGATCCCTCCGGTAAACCCTGGGATGCCAATCGCTGGGTCATACGCTGGGACGAGGCCACCAAAGCCTGGGAAGGAGACGTTCCCGACGGCGGCTGGGCACCGGGCACCAAGCACCCCTTCATCATGAGACCTGAAGGTGTGGGCTGCCTTTTCAGCACCAGCCTGGCCGACGGTCCTTTCCCGGAACATTACGAACCGCTGGAAAGCCCGACGCGAAACCTTATGTCGGCCCAGCAGAACAATCCGGCCATCAAAATCTGGAACACCCCCGGCGTCGACAATATCGGCACCGCGGACAAATTCCCGATTGTGGCCACCACTTACCGTGTCAGCGAGCACTGGCAGGCCGGCTGCATGACGAGAAACCTGCCGTGGCTGGTCGAGCTGGTGCCGAACTCGTTCGTGGAGATGAGCCCCCAACTGGCCCAACGCAAGGGCATCTCGCACGGCGATATGGTGGAGGTTCGGTCGGCCCGAGGTAAGGCCGATGCTTATGCCGTGGTAACGGAGCGTTTCGAACCGTTTACCATCGACGGCCGGCAGGTCGACCAGGTGGGTATTACCTGGCATTTCGGATATACCGGCCTGGCCACGGGTGATTCGGCCAATTTGCTGACGCCGCACGTCGGTGACGCCAACACTATGATTCCGGAGTACAAGGCATTCCTCGTCGATATTCAGAGGAAGGAGGTAGGATAAAATGGCAGAAAAAGGCATGCTTTTCGATCACGCGAAGTGCACGGCCTGTAGAGGCTGCCAGGTCGCCTGCAAGCAGTGGAATGGACTGCCGGCCGAGGAGACTACCTTCTTCGCGGAGAAGGGCGGCTACCAGAATCCCGCCGCGCTGTCGCCAAAAACCTGGGCCCTCGTCAAGTTCTACGAGGCCAGGATAGACGGTCGGCTGCGGTGGCTGTTCCGAACCGCTACGTGCATGCAGTGCGTGGACCCGGCCTGTGTCAAGGCCTGCCCGGTCGAACCGGTCAAGGCCATGACGCACAACAAGGAGCTGGGTGTCACTTATGTCAACCGCGATCTCTGTATCGGATGCGGTGCCTGCAACGAGTACTGTCCCTGGAGCATACCGCAGATCGATGAAGACGCCGGTTACTCCACCAAGTGTACCGGCTGTGTGGACCGCCAAATCAACGGCCTGGAACCGGCCTGCGCCAAGGCCTGCGTCTCCGGCGCCCTCGTATTCGGCGATTACGACGAAATCATAGAACTGGCCCACAAGGCTAAACAGAGACTGGAAGCCGAGGGCCGAAATCCCCGGATTTACGGCGAGAAGGAGCTTGGCACCGGAACTCACAAAATCTGTGTCATGCCCGAACCTCTCGAATACTATCCGGATTTGATCAAGAGTCCCAAGGTTTCCGAGGATATTGGATACTTCCATGATCTTCTCAAGCCGATGGGCTCGCTGACTCTGACCGCCGCTCTGGTGGGCATGGTCATTTCCAAAGTCAAGGAAATACGAGAGAGACCTTATAACTCAAAATCGGATCAACAGAAGGGATAATCTGAATGAAGAGAGCAGTTTTTGCAGCGGTTGTAGGGGGGCTGCTGGTACTGATGACGGCCAGCGTGGCCTTCGCCGAATTAGCCGATATTCAGGTCGGCAAAGGAACCCTCAAGGCGGGCGGTATCCTGCAGGCGGGATATGCTTATAACCTCGAGGATGAGGGGAATATCGATGCCTTCACCCTCAATCGGGCTCGTGTTCTGTTGTGGGGAACTATCGTACCCGACAAAGTGAAGTACTTCGTTCAGCTCGAACATAAGGGCGGAGTAGGCGTGCTCGATTACAAAGCCCTGTTTTCCTACATTCCCAAGACAACAATCTGCGTTGGTCGGTTTCTGCCCAATTTCACCGTGTATATGCCCTATTCCACGGCCAAGCTGGAAATGATCAATTACCCCCTGACCACCCAGAAATACGCTCCGTGGAGGCAGGTCGGTGTACAGACAACGACGGCCACCGAATATGTCGACTTCGACCTTGGCATATTCAACGGCGCGGATCAGCCGAACAACACCGGCGACAACAATGACGCCAAGGACTTCCTGCTCCGGGCCACCTTCAAGCCTCCACTTGAGCAGGCTAAGGTCAACTTCGGTGGCTACGCCTGGATCGGCAAGGCCGCGGTGCCGCCTTTCCTCGAGACGACAACGGTGACCGATACCATCGCCATCGAGAATACGAACGATGACACCCTGTTTATTCACCATGTTACCACCCAGGCTATTGCGTTTCCGGATGAAACCCTGAAAAACGACCGCTTTGGTGGTTTTGCCCTGGTCGACTACGAGGGCGAACAGGTGAAGGTTCGGTTCAGAGGCGAGTTCCTGGCGGCCAAGACAGAGGCACCCGTCCTGGGTACCGGCAACGTTCTGGAAAAAGCCGAAATCAAGTCACAGGCGTTCTTTGCTCATCTGGGAATCCAGCCCGACCCGCGATTCGAGTTCCTGGTAAGGTACGACAAGTATGATCCGAATACCGACGTCGACGATGACGGCATAGGCTGGATTACCGGCGGAGTAAACTACTATGTCGAAGGTATCAATTCCATGTTTTACCTGAACTACATACACAAGACAGAGGAAGGAGATAACGAGATAGACAACGACCTGATTCTGGCCCAGGTTCAGATTACATTCTGATCGCCGCTCCAGGTCGTATTAGCCACAGACGCGGTACCGACTACGGATTACGCTGGTTATGACAATGATTAAAGAAAACAAAACGTGTATGGTTTTTCGCTTGCTTCAAAAACGACTATATTGTATAGTCATTGAAATGCGTGGGCATTCTAATCATTAGCAAGGATAATACAACGTGGATTTTGAACAGGTTAAGATTGTAGTCAACGGCAAGGAAATCGAGAAAAACGCGTTTGTAGAGAGGGTCCTTGGCAATACCTTGTGGGGTTTGGTGTCTTCACTGAAGCTCGAAGCCGAACCAAAGGAAATTGATATAAGGATCACGAAAAAGACAAAATGAGATAAGTCTCTGACCGAGTCGGGCGGCCTACGATCCCCTTATGGCCGCCCGACCGTTAGGGTCCGGATGGAAACGTCCCGGCCTCCCGCGTTTGGAAAGGTCTCTGGCTTCTCAGTGTGGTAGCTGATTGTCCAGTCAATTAACATCATCCTTTCCAGCATAGAGTCCCCTCGAGCGGGCAGGCCGGGGGCGTTTTTTCATGGGGGAAGCGCTACAGCCTGTCAAGATACTCGCGGTACTTTTCCACAGAGTCGCGATCATTCAGGCTGACAAATGAGAGACGATAGTC
>JAOUEU010000380.1 GCA_029858555.1 Candidatus Zixiibacteriota bacterium | reverse complement strand
AGACTATCTTTGTATTCTCTTATTTTGTTGATTGCCTGGGGATCGCCCAGACGTCCCAATGCCTTAATAACCGCCAGCCTTAGTTCGTCTTTCGAGGCCTTGTTGTCGGCCAGGCGGGCCAGCTCTTCGGGAGCCTCGAGCAGTCTGATCAGAAACCGTCTGGCCTCCTCGCCGCCGATCTTGCCAATGGAATGAATGGCGCGCACCGCCACCTGGGGATTGCGCTGAACCGCGTCCATCAGAAGGGGAACCATCTCCGGGGACCCTATCAACCCGACAACGATCAAGGCGGATTCCTGTATCTCCCTCACCGGATCGTCAGCCATAACTATCAGCAAATCGCAGGCATCCTCACCGCCGATCTGTTCCAGAGCACTGATTATCTCGCGCCGCACCCGCACATCAGGATCATTTATGCGCAGGCGCAGGGGGATCAGACCATCCGGGTCGGCCAGCGAGGCGAGCACAAAAATCGAGTTGCGGATCACGTACCACTTACTGTCAGGTAGCTCATGCCGTCCGGTTTCCCTTTCAAACATGGCATCATCCACCAGTATCTGTGAGAACACTTTCAGGGAAGCCTTACCCAACTCGGCCAGGATTTTCAGCGCCTGCTGCCGGACCTGGCGGATGGGATGAGAAATAATGTGAGACAGCTCCATGGCGACAGATTCCGAACCGGCCGCAACGAGGATATCCCGAATCCAGGCCGCTTCCTGGTGCGTGCCCCGGACCATTTCATCTATCAAGCTTCGGATAATTTCAGGACGGTTTAGACTGCTGAAGACCTTTTTTATGGCCATGGAATCATATACGGTCACGTCACCGGCAATCTTGCGCCGGATGGCAATGCCGACAATTAGCTTGGACATGAGGTCATATCGGCGATGGTGCAGCAGTTTGTCCAGAAGACTCCAGACGAATTCGGAATACTCGAAGGTCTCGCGCTGCTCGGTAATGCGGGCCAACGTCCGGTCAATGGCGTCATCGACAACCGCTATATCTGCGTCCAGCTGGAATTCCCCGATACAGGACAACAGCAGGTCGAGGGCCCGCTGACGGTACGTCGCCTGCGCTGACTCGAGATGGTCCAGAAGCTGTCGTACCACATCTATGGCTTTTCCGCGCTGACCGGTTTTCAAAAGCCGTCGAAAAGCTTCCGAGAATTCACCGGGGTCGTACTCCTCAACGCCCGGGTTGAACACTTCCGCCAGGCAGTTGTCGGTGCGCTCCCGGGACTCGATCCGAATGGTATCGATGCGACTGCCGGCATCCACGTCTACTTTCCGGCGGGCCCGGCCGGCTTTCGGGAGACCTTCCAGACCGTCAAGGATTTTCTCCCGATCGGGGTGGTAGTCGCTGAGCTTGGCTATCGAACCATAGGTTTCAATAAGGGCATTCTTCTCGTCAGCGCCGGAGGCTTTTTTAATCGCTTCCGCCAGCTCGCACAGGTTCTTGCGGATAACATCCCACTCGAGGGATGCAATCCTCTCCGGCAAAAGATAACGGATGATGTCATAGTCATAGTCGATGCCGCGCTCCGCGAGAGCGGCCTCTTCCATGCCGTCGAACTCGGCCAGGGTGGCAAGGTGATTGCCGAGCTTCTCGAACACGAACTGCTTGACTGTAAAGTCACCATCGACGTCACCGCGGTACTGCCGGGAGTTCTCGAACATCTGGAAAGCCTGTTCTGAATTTACCTGAACCCCGGTAAGGTTATGCTCTTTGAGGTAGTTGCTCAGCAGATTATCCGGCCGGGACAGGTCTACGCGCGCGACGAATCGTTCCGCAAAGCGCGAGAATTCGGCCATCGTTATGCCGCGCTCAAATAAGACCGCGGTAACATCCTGCAGTTGCATAAACTGAATGATCTCGCGGTTGAAAGCCGAGTCCTTAAGACGAATGCTCAGGACGTACAGGTAGCCCCGCTGGAGGTTGAAATTGACGAATCGTTTGAATCTGAATATTTTTTCGACAAGCAAGAAGGGTCTTCCCAATGCCCGTTCCGCCAGAGGGTGCTGGGGGCCGTAGATGGCCACCTTTTTGCAGGCCAGGGCCAACTCTCGCACCAGCGAGTGAGCCAGTTCACTTAGATCAGTGTTGAGAGTCGATTCACTGATCCGTCCTACCGCGTGCTTCATTTTGTTCCCCAAAACAGATTATCCTTCCTGACTGCGTAGCGACGTATACCCGGTGACCGTCTGTCACGGGCGGAAAGGCAATAGCCGCTCCCAGGTCCCTTTGCTGGACCCGGGCTCCGCTCCGCCGGTCAAACGAATACAACATACCGCCCATCGTGCCTGCGATAACGTAATCGCCGCAAACTGTGGCTGACGCTTTGATAACATCAACCACATCATAG
>JAOUEU010000113.1 GCA_029858555.1 Candidatus Zixiibacteriota bacterium | reverse complement strand
GGAAGGCTTTTGGCAAATTCGACGGTGCCGTCGATATCGACGGTATGGGCAATGTTGATCCCGCAATGACAGATGTAAACGCCAACCCTGGGGCGGCTTCGGGAAATATTATCACTTGGTGACATGGCTACCTCCTGCGGCGACTTTTTCCCGGGACGGGTCCCGCAATGGTACAAACAAGCGCTGCAACCCGAGTTCACGTCGACCCAGGCCGAAGGCCATGCCCATCAACTGGGTGAAGAAGGCCACCGGCACGTCGACGGTTTTTCCGAACCGCCGGCTTATTTGCGGTTGATAACACTCAAGGTTGAACTGGCACAGCGGGCAGGCGGTGGCAACGACGTTGCAGCCGCGCCGAGACGCCTCATCCAGCAGCATCTTGCTGAGTCGCAGGCCGAGGTCCTGGGCCGTACCGGTCAGTGACCCGCCGCAACAACGAGTTTTAAGCGGCCAATCGACCACCTCGGCACCCAGAGCCTTGATAATTCTTTCCATCGAGGTAGGATTGTGCTGGTCATCGAAATCAGCGTACGGGCGAATGATCTGGCAGCCATAGTAACAGGCCACGCGGTAACCTTCGAGAGGGCGCGATACGAGGGAAGTCACCCGGTCGATGCCGATATCGTTGACTATTATGTCGAGTGGATGGCGGACGCGAACACGGCCCTGGTACTCGAGACCGGCGGCATCGAGGGCGTCTTTCACCTTTTCCCGTATCTCGGCGTGATCGTGGAGGTAGCGCTGGGCTTTGTTCAGTCCCAGGTAACAGGCGGCGCAGGGGACCATCATATCGGTAGCCCCGGTGCTTTCACTCTGCCGCTCGGCGAGGGCAAAGTTTCGCGCACACAGGGCAAACGCTTTCAGTTCGCTGATAGCCATGTAGGCCGTGGCGCCGCAGCAATTCCAGTCCTCCAGCTCGCTGACAGGCACATCGAGCTTCTTGAAAACCTCCAGCAGGGACTCTTCGTACGGCCGGCCGGTGCTACTGGAGGAACATCCGGGATAATACAGGTAATTCATACTACCTCCTTACCGGCTGATGCCAACTCGCGTTTGCTCTTGATCATGTGTTCCTTCTCCAGAACCTTCAGGACACTTCGCAATTCGCCCCGGCGCTTGACGGAGTCCCTCTTGGCGCCGATACGCCCTTTCAGAAAGAGGCGCGCTCCAAGACCGGCAAACTTGAAAAACTGGATCGGATCACTTTTCAAGAACAGCCAGACAGTCAGCCAGCTTTCGGTGCTGCGCCCGTACTTCTCGACGGCCTTGAAGAACTCGTTGGCCAGGATCGGAATTCCGAAGTGTCGCGGATATGCTCCTTCTCTTATTGCCAGGCGCTTGGCGGCATACATGATATCCGTGATTTTTATTTCCTTCGGGCATTCCACGCTGCAGGCGTAACATGAAGCGCACAACCAGGTCGTACGGCTGGCCAGCACCTTTCCCCTGGAACCGGCCCGTATCATCGCAATAATCTGGCGCGGCGTATAGTCCATGCAGGGACTCAACGGGCACATACCGCTGCACGTTCCGCACTGGATGCATGAGAAGAGTTTGTCGCCCCCGGGTATCGAAGCAATTTCGTCGGCAAAGCTCGGGTCCATCTCCGACTCGAACTGGATCTTCGGCCACCCTCGCCACTCGTCCATAGAGGTTTTCCTTTCTGCGCCTGTGGTTCGCTCCCAACGGATGGTCATTGCCACGGGCAGTGTCGTCCGTCGGGAATTTCGTCTATCGCGGTGGCGACCATATCAGACCGAACCAGTTCGAGTCCGCCGACTGATTCCAGGCCGTTTCAGGGTTCAGTCGCCGGCCGGATCATCATCCTCACTCCCCAGGTAGTCAGACCGGAAACAACCCATGCGTCTTATGGAGGTTGCCCACGGAATAACATAGACCACAAGGATGGTGCGGCTGGGGATCGGCCCGGTACGCTGTATGCTGCCAGGCCGCCAGCAGTCATTTCCAGGATGACGATGTTGAGAAGAGCCTGTGAAAACTTTCACAAACTCACCCATGCAAACCCACCGACAAGGGCTCAGGCGATTGCCGGTGACGCCTACAGGCCGGCGAAAACCTACCACATGGAATAGAAAAACAACATCGGCAGGACCCAAGAAGCGCTGCCCGGATAACTGACCGCTGTCGCTCAGCAACAACGGTTGCCCCGATGAGAAACACCACCGCATCGCAACGCATTCCTCACGTTAACAACAGTCGACCGGTAAAATGAACAAATTTCACCACTTTGTCAATAGCAATATGCCTTACTCCGCTTTTGTGGGGGAAATAACCAGTCTTCCAAAAGGTAAATCAGGAGAAATAAGCCCGTAAATACCCTAAATTAGAAGTGCGCATGGAGCCTTGGGAAAGTTGCCGGTGCCGGACCGCTCCCGGCGGCCCGTTCAAGTTGGATTCGTCCGCTGGGAAAGAACTGCCCATGCCCCCGGATGACTTCCCTGCCTCACCCGCTCCGCCGCTGCCGCCACACTCGCGAGCTGCTGAATCCGAGCTGTTCAATTGATGAACTTACGAACAGAATAGCCCTACGAGCGACCTGCGCCGCCGTTTCAGCAAAGATCGGCATCTCCAGGAACCGATAAACAACACAGGTAGATTATGGACGATACCGTGAAATTACTCCCGGCGGCTTTCCTTGCGGCCTTACTGCCGATTGTGGCAGCGGCGGGGCTGGTGCGATCTCACCAGGACGTCAGTTGTGCGGTATGTCACCAGGTGACATCGACATCTGGTGGAAGGGCCTCCCCGGGGCGGGAAGTTGAGGCAAGCTGCGCCGGCTGCCACGAATTTAAGGGCGGTAGCAGTATCGGCGGAGTTCTGGGCTTCCACGAAAGCGCCGGCCGTGAGTGCACCTCCTGCCACCAGTTTCACAATCCCGCCACTATCTCGGCCGGCGATAACCGGTTTTCGGTGCAGATTGAAAGAAAGACAGTAGAGTATGTCTGCTCTTCCTGCCACTCAACCGAGAGCCGTCCGTCCGAGCTTTCCGAAGGGCACCGGCAGGCGGCCGAGATTTTCCACTCCGAGGCATGGATGCAGTCGAGCCTCTCCCCTTCCGGAATCTGCGTCCTGTCACGCCGAGGGTGGCAACGGGTTTGAAACGGCGTTCGTTGCGTATTCGACAGGTTCATATCAGTTCGATGAGCACGGCAGTCACCCGGTAGGAGTTATGGTAGTTGCCGGCACCGGTGAACCGGGGAACAGAATCCGCGTCGATGTTGACCCGCGCCTGAAGCTTTTTGACGGCCGGATAGAGTGCCAAACTTGCCACGAGCTATCGGGCGGAGCCCAACAACTGCTGGTTACTTTTGCGAGCCGGAGGGAGCTTTGCCTGGGATGCCACGCCCTGAGCTAAGGCCGGGGCCGGAGTAATGTTGATTTCGACGCGAACAGAGATTGTTACTTTTCAATAAGAAAGCGGATGGGTTTTCATACTCCCATCCGCTTTTATAATCCAGGTAATGATTTACCTAAACAGTATTAACCACCCTGAACGTGGCACTGAGAACAGAGAACCTGGTAAGAGGTCCCATCACCGTTCTCGCCGTAATTGGCGGCACCGGTGGCCCAGATAAGGCCAAAGGCGCGAGTGTTACCGTGAGCCTTGTGACAGGTCATGCAGCTCGGGGTCAGGTCGGTCGAAGTCACCGCCTCAGCGACACCCCAGGTGCCCCATTCGCCCGTGGAACTCATATACTGTACGCGATAGGCGGCAGCACCGAGTTGGGCAAGGTCCGAATGACCGCCGGTAGCGGCGCCGCCGATGTCGGCATCAGCGGTCGGGTGGCGCAGCCACTGGGTTGAAACGGGAGCGCCGGTGACGCGCATGTTAGCGTCGCTGGAGGAACCGTGGAAATCAGTGTGGCAGCCCTTGCACCATGCACCGTAACCAGAAGCGGTCTGGGTCGGCTCGTTAAAGAACACGTTTTGGATGTCGTAGTGGTCACCACCCTCAGCGGCGGACACTTCATAGACATCCTTAGTCGCGTCCCTGGTACCGACAGCGTAACTGACACCGGGGCCGGAGACTCCACCGGCGCTGTACAGCAAGTTGCGGTATGGGTTGTTGCCTTCGGCAACGAAACCGCCATAACCGTGCTGCTGGTGACAGTCGATACAGTTCAAACCACCGGGGGTGTGTTGGAAGGTACCACCGGGAGCGACAAGCTCACTGCCGAGGGTGTGGCCGGTCGCGTCAAAATAGGGAGCGACATTATCCCTGTTGAGGGCGCCGGCCTGCCGACCATTGGTCGGGGCAATGCCACCATCATCGGCCAGAACGTCCGGAGCGAAGCTCTGATTGTCGTGACAGGCCAGACACAGATTGTTGATCTCGTCGCGAAGCAGGAAATGGTAGGGACCTGTCAGACCGAGATCGGTCATAAGGCCGGAACCGTCGGCTTCGTAACCGTGGGTCTGGCTATAGTGCATCACGTGGCACTCGGCGCAGTTCAGCGTGCCACCGGTATGATAGTCACCGGCAAGCGCGCTGGCCGCAACGAAAGCGACCAGGACGACCAGGCCCAAGATAGCCTTCTTCATTGGCTAACCTCCTGTTGAGTTTTGGTTATTAAATACCAGTGTTTAAACGTCAATTGGTTTTCTTTTGATTTCCGCAACAAATTGGTGTTCTCATAAGCAATAGAACAAACCGGAATACCGCTGCTTACGGGCATATCTTTACGCGAGAGTTCACCCAATGATGGCGGCTCGGATACCCTCCGGGTTCCGAGGGCTTTGTGAACATATTCACAATGTCTAGTCATCATCTGGTTTCTTTCGCTTTCTATCAGTCCAAGTTCTCAGTGTTCTAATTAGTCAAAGCCGTTTTCTATGTAGGCAGGAGAAGTAAATTGTGCTCAAACATCTCCGTAAGCATTTCCTAGCCCAAATCTTAGTCTAAAGATATCTAATTGTCACAGAAATGTCAAGGGAAAAAAGGAGGAATACGGCCTTTAATTGGTTTTTTTGGGGAATTGTCCCTTTGATGGCGTGGATCAGAATCGCCGGCGTCAATCTATGCGAAAGCTCTGGATTCTACCGCCGACTTTTTCCAGCACATAAAACACGTTGCCGCTGAAAGCGATAGCTGTCGGATACCGGAACTCGCCCAGACCGAATCCAAATCCCCCGACGAAGGCCTGAAAAGCGCCCTCCGAATCCAACACTTTTATGACCTGGCGGAGGCCGTCGACTATCCAAACGTATTTCTGCCCGTCGCCGTCGACCATGACGGCTATGCCCGAGGGCAAAGAGACATCGGCCCGGTCCACCTGGTGACCACCGAAGCCCTTAATATAAGCACCGGCCGTATCGAACACCTTAACTGCCGGTGTAGCATAGACATCCGCCAGATAAATCCAGCCGTCCCGGTGGCAGATCGATATCACGGTATTGAAATCGGTGGGTCCGGTACCTTTCTGTCCGAAAGACCGCTTGAGCTGATAGTCGGGGCCGAGGACGAGAACGGTGACCAGGTCGCCGGTAGTAACGACGTAGAGGTTATCTTGCTCGTCGATGGTGAAGCACTCGGGTCGGATAGTCAGGCTGGTATCTCCAAGGGCTGCATCGAGGAAAATCTTCTCGATGGGCCTACCCCTGAAATCCAGTACCTCCAAGTAGTTAACCAGGTTATCGGAAATAATTATTTCCCCATGGCTGTTGACGGCTACGGCCTTGGGCTGTCCTTTAACCAGTTGACCGGTACTGCGGTCCGGCACGAAATGATCGAACGAATACCTGGGGATAAGATCCCGGTCATAAATGAGAATGCGGCTATTGCCGGCATCGGCGATCACCACCTCCCCGGCATTGGCGTCATAGTGCAAGGAAGAGGGGTTGCGGAGCCGGCGATTGGCACCGTCGTCGAAGACCAGTCCGGTCACCACGATGCGGCTGTTAATGTCATCCGCAATACCATCAGATGACCCGAGTGCAACCAGGACCAGCATCATGATAACGACTGTAAGGCTCTGACTACGCATAACTTAGCGCTCAATATGCCCGGCAATATTGTTGACCGCACTCGAGACCATTTTCCTGGCCAGGACTTCGGCCGAAGTAATGGTGCCGATGCCGAAAGCCACCTCGCCCCTGTCTCCGCGCCCGTTGGACACCGCCGTCCAGACGGTGTTCCCGGTGCTGCAATCGATCAGCCGCGTGTTAAAAGAGACCTGGGGGACTCGTCCCAGATAGTTGTTTTCATACTCGTCGTACTCCAGAATTGAACCGGTCAGGATGTAGTCGATGGCCAACTCCTTCCCCAGATTGTTTATCTGTTCCTCGGTCAGCAGCCAACTGGATCGAATGCGATTGCGGCGCAGGACATCGTAGGTTTCGCCAAGCTCGGCCGTGACAAAGCGGGCGTCGGCGGCCATGGCTGACTGAAAGTAGTCGGTGACTACATCGCCGGCGTTTTCTCTGCCGCTGAGGTTTTCGAACGGCAGAACGGCAATGCGGGGCCGCGCGGGTATGGGCTGGTCGCCTCGCTTGCGCGCCACCATGTTGGATGCACACCCGGCTATCAGCGCCAGGGCGGTGAGCCCAACGAGTGTTTTGACTACGGTCTTCATGGAAATCTACTCCGTCGCCTTCCTGTAGGAGCGGGCCAAATCGCGGCAGACCTTGGCCGTCATCTCCCCCAGGGTATGGGTCTCACCGAAAGAGAAAATGGGGAATTTGGGGCCGCCGCGGCGGGTTACTTCATAACTCCAGACGACCGTACCCATCTGGCAATCGACGAAGCGCACCATGACCGACACCAGCGGGAACTGGTCCTGCCCGGAGCGAACCATGCCAAACTCCTTGACAGCCCCGACAAACAAACCCTGGACGCCGGCCTCGAGACCGATTTTCTGAACGTCCTCAGCCGTCAACTCTTCGGACAGGTTGGCCGGGATTTTTTCGATCACGTTTTTCATCACGGTTTGGAGGTCGCCCATATTGGCCACCTGCGCCAAATTCAACATCAGAAGTTCCGAAACGAAACTAGAAGTTACCTTCTCACTGGCGTTCTTGTCGGCGGACAGGTTGCTGAAAGGCAAGACGCCCACCTTGGTGTAGAATCCGAAGTCGGCCTCCTCGTTGAGGTACGCGCGGTTGTGGGCGCATGAGAACAGCATGGCCGCTACGGCCGCGCCAATGATTGTCAATTTTACGACTGTTTTCATATCATATATCCGGGTCTCAGATTTGAATATTTAGCACACTTTGCAGCGACCGACTCGTCTGGCGCCCTCCCCCGCGGTTCTCGGTCCGGCTATACAAGTAGCCAAACGACACAGTGCTCTTCGGTGACAAATAAATGAGCAACTGCCCGTTGATCGTCTGCGGCCGAGTTGTAACTTCCGTAAACTCATCGGTGTCCAAAAGCGGTGTTGCCTGCCTTTGCGTCTGCTGGTTCAGAGTAAAATAGACACTGAAAGCGCGGCGGAAAGAGTAGCTGACATAGCCTGTAAACGATCCCGTGCGGAGTCTGTTGCCACCAAGGAACGAGGTGTAAATGTAGGTCAGATTCATGTTCAGGTTGCGCTCGGGATAGAAGGTGAAGCCGAGGTTGTAGTTCTTGGAGAAACTTCGGTCGAGCCGGAGTTTTTCCCCCTGGTAAAGGCTGGTAAAGCTGACCCGCCCTTCCATCTTCCGACTTATCTCCAGGCGGACGTCGATGGAGCGAGTCATCTGGTAGCGCCGAATAGGATCGGCCGGGTCGCTGTCGCGCGACACCGACATATCGAGGTAGGTTTTAATATAGTTGTAGGCGGTAAAACCCAACGAGCCGTAATAGGTATCGAGGCTGTAATCGTCCAGGCGGCGGTTTTCAAGGACCTGCCCCTCATCACCCCGAACGGGCAGCAGCCGGTTCGATTGCTGGAACATCGTCCGGCTGTATGTGATGCGTGTGTCCACACCGTTGCGCAGGTACCGCGTCAGGGTGGCGGAGGTAGTGACGTATTCGACGATCTGATAGGCCCCGGTCTCGTCACCGATCTGGTAGGCTTTTATCGCCCGCAGGTTCAAGTAAGACAGGGGCTGGTAGGCAATTTGAGTCGAGAAATTCTGGTTGGCGTTGTCCTGTTCCTGAAGGCCAGCCCGGGCGGTGTTAAACCGGCCTGAATAATTGAGATTGAGCGTGAGGTTCCTGACGGGCGTGAGAGTAGCCAGAGTCGTCGCGGAATGGGTTAAGGATTTGCGCCCGAAAGATTCATCTGAATATTGCCGAGTTTGATAATAATTGTAGGTGGTGCTGAGAAAACCGAACGTTCGAAGCGGCAGGCTGATGGCAACGGTCCCGGTGTAGCTCCTGGTATGGTTATCCAAGCCTCCCGGCAGATCGCTTCTCTGTTTGAGATCGTTAAAACTGGTGCGAAGGCTTACGGTTTTGTATACGTAATTGCTTTCCAGAACGAGGTTCCGGCTCCGGGAGTTGAAGCGTTTGACACTCTCTTTGTCGAAAGACCTCTGTCGATTGTAGACGATGTTCAGACTGGGCAGTTTTTCATAATTGAACTGAGCCGTACTGCGCCAGTCTCGATGGTATACGTCGATGGTCCTGTCGCTGCCGATAACCAGGCTGCGCCTCTTGTAAGAAGAGTAGCTCGTTTGGAAAGCATAGCCGGCACTTTTGAGGTCAAAATAATAGATGGGGCGGAACTCGTGATAGTCTGAAAACGACAGTTCCCGTCGACTCAGATTAGCGGCCAGACGAATCTGATTCTTGGTGAACAGGACGTCCTCAAAATTAACCAGCAGTGTTTCGCGGGTGAGGTCGTCCTTGCCCGTCGTGCCGTTCGGCTGTTCGATATGCTGGTACGAAAGCATGGCGTTACCATAAAGCCGGTCGGCCCGGACGGTGACCGCCGCAACCCCGGCGATGAGAGCCGCCATGAGGCATGCTGCAAGACGGGCCGGCATCAGTAGTTCACTCCCGCAGCGTGATGGCAGTTGGCATAACAAGTCGCGGTCTGGTCGTCTATGAACTGCCACCCGTTTATGTAGCCGCCGAAAAGGAAGGCCGAAGGCTGCGTCCCCGGTGTCGGCGAGCAGGCGCTGTTGATGTGCGTATAGCCATGAATACGCCCGATACCGGCGCCGTTTTCGCAACCCGTATCCAAATCATAATCGTAAATGCCCGCGTGGCAGCCGCGACAGGACAGGTCGTTCTTGGCCATTCCCCCGGGCTCGACGTGCGGCGGTTTGTCGTGGTTTTCAAAGCGCGAAGCGTTTTGCGATGACTGCGTGTAATAGGTGAGATTGTGGCAGCGGCCGCAGAATTCCTGCTGAGCCGTCCAGAAATTCGGGTTCAGTGCAGGTTCACGGAAATATGTTTCGACCAGAAGCATCCCGCTGTTGACGCTGCCGTGGCCGCTGGTTTCGTGGCAGTCAAAACAACTTATCAGATCGTGGGCCGGCGTCTGGTTAAAAGGAGGCTGCAAGGTGGGCGTGAAGTTATTCTGAGTGCCGGGGATAGTGTAGGGGTTATCGCCGACGGCTCTAACGGGGTGATAGGATTGGTTGGTCGGCGCGAACTGGCTGTTGACGTCGATGACGACAGCACCGGCGACGGAAAACGGGGCCTGAGCGGTACCTCCCGGTACGCGCGCCTGCAGCGAAAGCGCCCCGTTGGCGTCGTGGCAGGCCAGGCAAAAGTCGTTCTGCACATCGAGCACCCAGGACTCCAGGGCGGCCGAATTCAAATCGCGGGTGAGATCGGCGAAACCGGGAAGGGCGGCTCCGTTATCCGGGTTGCGCAGTTCGAGCAAGCCGTTGGCATGATACACGGAATTGATGTCGGCCGTTATGGCA
>JAOUEU010000112.1 GCA_029858555.1 Candidatus Zixiibacteriota bacterium | reverse complement strand
GACGGGCAATCAGCCGGCGGCGGGCCGCTCGGGATGCCAAACATCCAGTTCAGCATGTAGGCTACATCGCTGATGTTGACCTTTTCTTCGGGATCACCGTTTACGTTGGCCTCCTCCCGGCACCTCGGAGCCGGGCCGGTAGGAATGCCGAACATCCACGCCAGCAAGAATGTTACGTCGGAGATGCCGGCTTTGTCGAGATCGTCGCCGTTGGCGTTGCCACGTATACCTTCGCAACAATCACAGACATCGCCATAGCCGTCGCCGTCTTCGTCGGCCTGGTCAGGATTGTAGACTGTCTCACAGTTATCGCTCTCGTCGGGGATGCCGTCGTCGTCATCGTCATCCTCACAGACATCGCCGGCGCCATCGCCGTCGGTATCGAGCTGATCGGGATTGTAAATCAAAACGCAGTTGTCACAAGCGTCCCCCGCACCGTCGCCATCGGTGTCGTCCTGGGTCGGGTTGGCGTCCGCCGGGCAGTTGTCCTCGGGGCAGGTGTTGAGGGGATAGCCAGGGTCGCCAAAGCCGTCGTCGTCGGCGTCAGTGCACTCGTCGCAGGCATCACCGATGCCGTCACTATCAAAGTCAGCCTGTGAAGGATTAGCAAGGGTCGGGCAGTTGTCGCACCCATCTGCAATGTCATCAAGGTCGGCATCTGCGGCATCGTCGTAACCAGGACATAAGTCACAGGCGTCACCCCACCCGTCGCCGTCGCTATCGGTCTGCTCCGGATTGGCGACGTCCGGACAGTTGTCGGTGGGGCAGGTATTGGCGGCAAAGCCGGGGTTACCGAAGCCGTCCTCATCAGTGTCGGTGCATTCATCGCAAGCATCGCCGATGCCATCGCCGTCAGTATCCTCCTGAGCCGGGTTGGACACAACCAGACAGTTGTCGCACGCATCCCCCAGCCCGTCACCGTCAGCATCAGCCTGTGTCGGATTGGCCAGCTGCGGACAATTGTCGGTCTGACAGGTGTTGGCCGGATAACCCGGGTCGCCAGCACCGTCGCCGTCAAGGTCGGTGCAGACGTCGCAGGAGTCGCCGATGCCGTCAGCATCTGCGTCCTCCTGATACGGATTGAAGACGGTGGGGCAGTTGTCGGCGCTACCGATCACCCAGTCATAATCCGGATCCTCCGGGTCATAGATAAACGGGATGGCACCCATGTCGTTACGCGAGTCGTCCGGGTCGTTGTATGAGGGGTCGGGGTCACCGGCGTCGATGCAAGGCGAACCGGGTGAGAGGGCGTAATTACCCCCTTCGGGATTGACAAACAGGGGATCGTCCGAGATGTTACCCGGGCCGACGGTGGTTCCCTCCCCATACAACCGACCGCAATCGTAAATGCAGTTGTAGGCGGCATAAGCCGACCCACCGTGGCCGGCGTTGATACCCGGACCCGGCGCACCCACGATTATGTTGTTTCTTGCGTCGATAGTACCCCCGTCCTGATTGACGATCCCGGCATACACGGTCGGGAACAACGTGTTGTTATGTATGGCCGAGTTTGCTCTAAGGCACCGGATCTCACCCGAACCGTCATTGTCATACGCGACATTATAGCGGATCGTATCGTTCAGGCTATATTGCAGATGCATGGCGCCGCCGTAGTCTATGGATTCGTTGCCGAAGATTACGTTGTTTTCAATCACTGCGCCCTGACTGTTGAACATCCAAATGCCACCGGCCTGGTTCGAAAGTCTGCCGGAATTACCCGTGATGATGTTGTTTCTGATGGTAACGGGGGAGTTCCCTGCCAGGCAGCGTATACCCGACTGGTGGCCTCCCTTAATCGTAAATCCCGATACCTCCGTACCGTGAGGCTCGTCGGCAATCGTTACTGTAACCGTCGCCGAATAGTCGTCATGACCCTCGATGGTCGTGACCGTTGGCCCGCCGGAGCTGGTCAGGACTAATCGCTTTGTGATAGTGACGTTCTCCGGATAAAGCCCCGGCGCCACGAGGACGGTGTCACCTTCGGCGGCGGCGCCGATGCCGGCCTGAATGGTGGGTTGATCACCGGGCACATTAATGGTCGCAGCGTCTGCGGCGGGCGACACACATACTATCAGCACCAGCGCTCCTAAGACACTCAGTGTTTTTCTCATAACATATACTCCCTGTGTGACCTGCAGGAGCGAGCAGCCGGCTCGCCCCTAACCTTTGGCGAACGGGCCTGAAAGGGCAAAGAACCCCTCTTTAGGGATTAAAAAAAAAAGAGCGAATCTGACGGTGTAGGAAATGAAACCAGGCCCATCGCTGAGACTGCCACCTGGTCATACCAACCGGGCGGTACTGTCATATAATTAATATAGACAAAGCAGACCGGTATGCAAGAACTAATCGCCTCGAGGCATAAAAAAGGCAACCCGGACGCTACAGCTCGTCTATTTCTTTGGTATCGTATATGGTCCCGGAGACGGGCCTCAGGATTTTGATAGAGGACAGTTTTTGGTCGGCTTCCAGACCGTAGCCGGTCATAATATCCTGACCGCGAGTGACTTTCACGAAAACGTCGGCCGGGGCCTGAATGCGGTTGGTGGCGGAGTTCCAGAAAAGGAACTCGGTCTCCAGCTTGACGCTGTCGGCAGTTTCCACCACGACATTGCTGTAAATGAACAACTGGCTGTGAGCTTCCCGAATCACTCCCGAGTCACCGGTGACGACGGTCGATACCTGGCCGAGGGAGTCGAAGACATCAATATCGAGTCGAAAAGCTACGGTGGAATCCTGTTTTTCGAACTTGATGATTTTGTCGGCCCGAATCTCGGTGGTCACCTGGCCCTTGTCGTAAAGGTATATCCTGGCTCCCCGGAGGTCGGAGTCGGGCAGAAGGGCGCTGTCGGTGATGCCGGCCTGGTCGCCGGAGGGGGCGTTTTCGCTGCTGCAGGCGAAGAGCCAGCCGGCCGCCAGGACCGCGACAAAAAACAAGCCGAAACGAATTCTCATCATATCCACTCTATTTAATACGAATATCGGCGCTAAAGGTCTCAAAAATGAGGCGGAAGTCAAGCGGTTTCTTGCGGCCGGGCACACCAGCGATTATGTATCCATATCCACTGCGACTTGTTCTCATGGATAATCGATTCCAGAACCCGACTGCATTTGAGAGTCAGATTGTAGACGTCCCGGTCAAAATCGCCGGACGGCTGAACCGTGACCTCAGGTTTAAAGGTGATGCGATAGGTATTATCGGCATTTCGCAGACAAGCGCCCGGCACCAGAGCCGCCCCGGTCTTCAGACTCAGGACCGACTGCCCGACGGGTGTCTGGGCCAGACGGCCGAACACCGGCATGAACATCCCGCGCACACGCGAGGAATCGATATCGATGAGGACACCGACGATGCCGCCGTCTTTGAGCCATTCGACCAGTCGTCGGGGTGAGTCGGTGGTGGCGATGTTGGCCAAGCCCAGGGCTTCGCGGTTTTCCACCAGGAAACGGTCCATGCGAGGGTCGTACATTTCCCGTCCGATCACGGCCACATGGTATCCGAGTTCGGCCAGAAAGACGGCGAGCAGTTCGAAGTTGCCGATATGCCCGGTAACGCCGATGACGCCGTGGCCCTTCTCGTGGGCGCGGTCGATGTGCTCCAGGCCGTCGACTTTGACGAGCGGTTTGATTTCATCACGGTAATGCTCTTTGAGGCGGATGACATCCACGAGATTCTTGCCGCTGTTGACAAAGAAGTCGCGCCCGATGTTGTGCTTGTCAGCCCCGCTCAGCGACGAGCCGTAAACCAGGGTAAGATGCCTGGTCATGCGGTGGCGGTCCCGACGCGACAGCCTCCACGCGGCCAGACCCAGAACGGCCCCGAGGAACAAGGCCAGGCGACGCGGCAGGCCGCTGATAAGGGCAAACAGTCGGGGAGCCAGGAAATAGGCAACATCGTGTTTAGCTTTTTTTGAGAATCTCATGACACCAGACCAACCCTGCCGGTATTTTGCCGAAGCGAGGTATCGCCTCTCAGACGAGTTTTGATTTCAAAATGTCGTGGAGGTGAATAATACCAACCAGCTTATTGTCATCATCGACCGTAGCGAGCTGCGTAATCGAGTGCTTCTCCATAAGGGCCAGGGCGGCATCCACCACCGCTTCGGCGGAAATCGTCTTGGGGTTTTTTATCATGACCTGGGCGGCGGTGAAATCATAGAAGTTGTCATGTTTTTCGACCAGCCGCCGCAGGTCGCCGTCGGTGAAGAACCCGGCCACGCGTCCCAGCTCATCCTTGACCACCACACAGCCCAGTCTTTTGCCGGTCATTTCCAGAATGACCTCGCTGATCATTGCCTCCGGCGATACCAGCGGGACCTGGTCGCCGACATGGTGCAACTCGGCGACCCGCTTGAGCAGACGTTTGCCGAGATGACCGCCGGGGTGCAGAACGGCGAAATCCTTGGCAGTAAACTTCCGTGCCTTCAAAAGAGCCACCGCCAGGGCATCACCCATGACCAGGGCCGCCGTCGACGAGGAGGTGGGCACGAGGTTGTTGGGGCAGGCTTCCTTCTCGACCGAGCAGTCCAGGCAAATATCGGCGCGGTCGGAGAGGTCGGAGGTCCTGGTACCGCAGATTCCAATTATCTTGACACCAAGGCGCCGGGCCGTCGATACCAGCAGATCCATTTCGGCGAGCTGGCCGGATTTGGAAATCAAGAGCAGGATGTCTTCGGACCGCATAAGTCCCAAATCGCCGTGTATGGCTTCGGCGGGATGCAAAAAGAAAGAAGAGATGCCGGTCGAATTAAAGGTGGCGGCGATTTTCTTGCCGATGAGTCCGGACTTGCCCATGCCGGCCACAATAACACGGCCCTGGCAGGCCAGGATGCTTTCCACCGCCTGATCGAAGTTTTCATCCAGTCGTCCGGCCAGGGACAGGACGGCCTCGGCTTCGGTTCGGATGACTTCCTTCGCGAACTCCCTGGCATCGCTCATGAGACGAACCTTTCGGGGTCAAGGCCAACCGCTTCGAAATAACATTCCAGAACTTCGCGCACGGCGCCGGCGCCCCCGGCCTGCCGGGTGACATAGGCGGCGACGTCCTTGTAGGCCGGGGCGGCGTTGGCTACCGCGATAGGCAGGGCCACTTTGCGGGCGAGTTTTATATCGAGAAGCTCGTTGCCGACGAAAGCGACACGGTCGAAGCCGATCTTCAGCTTTTCCAGAAGGGGCGTTATCATTTCGACTTTATCCTTCATGCCCTGCAGGACGTTTTTGATGCCCAGGTCTTTCATGCGCGTCTCGGTGGCGGCGGAGAAACGTCCGGAAACGATGACCAGTTCCAGCCCGGAGCGCAGCGCCAGGACCATGAAGAAGCCGTCGGAGATATTGAATTTTTTTAACTCGAAGCCATCGGGTCCAAAGAAGATGCTGTCGTCGGTCAAAACGCCGTCCACATCAAGAGCCAGCAGTTTTATCGGTTTCATTCGCCGGACGAATTCGTCACGATCCAGTTTTTCCATAACGTTTATTTCACTGCCTTCCGAACGCTTAAGACCGTCTCCAGGAGTTCTTCCATTTTTTCCAGGGGCAGCATGGCCGCCGCGTCGGAGCGCGCCTCAATCGGCCGGGGATGTGTCTCGACAAACAAGCCGTCGATGCCAACCGCCGCCGCCGCCCTGGCCATCGGAATGACAAACTCGGGCTGGCCGGTGGAATGCAAGCCGCCGCCGCCGGGCAGCTGCAGCGAATGGGTGGCGTCGAAAACGACTTTCAGGCCGGTCCGCTTCATTATCAGAAGTGAGCGAAAATCGACTACCAGGTTGCGGTAGCCGAAGGTGGTGCCGCGTTCGGTGAGCATCACCCTGCGGGTGCCCGCCTTTTCGGCCACGGCCGCCATGTCCTCCGGAGCGAGGAACTGACCCTTTTTGATATTGACCCACTTGCCGGTCCGGGCCGCAGCCACCACCAGATTTGTCTGCCGGCAGAGGAAGGCGGGAATCTGCAACACATCGGCTACTTCCGCTACCGGTGCAATCTCGGCCGTTTCGTGAACATCAGTCAGAACCGGCAGACCCAGCCTGATCTTGACGGTCCTCAGGATGGCCAGGCCCGCTTCGAGACCCGGACCGGTATACGAGGCGGCGGAGAGACGATTGGCTTTCATATATGATGACTTAAAGATATAGGGGATGTCATATTGTCGGGCCAGGGCAGCCACTTTCTCGGCTACCTGCAGGCACAACTTCTCCGATTCGGCCACGCAGGGACCGGCGATGAGGAAAAACTCGCCGTTTTCTATTCTGTCAAGGGCGCTGTTTGCCATGGCTCTGAATATAAAACAATGGCCGGAAAAAACAACAAAGCTCTTGCGAGCCCCCGGGGCGAAATCGGTCGACCGGTTTGCTGATAAGCCAGCGTCACAGCCGGGAGCCAACCGGCTGATTAATGCCCGTCAGCGGCTGATGATGCGATAATGCCACTTGACCAGATCACTGTCGGCGGTAATATAGTGATTGCTCGCAAGATCGATCATGCTATCGTTGACGGTGTAGATCCAGCAGGCCGTGGACGAGTTTTCTACGGAATCAATAGCTCTTACGAAAACGCCCATGGCCGTAACGTAATGGTTGACCTCGTGATCAGCCCTCAGCAGGTCAAATACCGAGACCGAATCTTTGCCGATAAGTTCAACAACCAGGCTGTCATGAACAGCCGGTGCGGCCGATTCGCCACCTGACGGCTGGTCCGCATCCGGCGACTGACCCTGGCCGCAGGAGAGCACGAGGCCGAGCGCCAGAAGAGAAACTACATATCGCGCATAACTCATCTATTTCGGTCGCCATTTTTGAGGTCTGAAACGACCGGTGCGTTCTGAGGACTCAGTCGCGTTTTTCCAGACCCGAATGTAAAAGCGCCTATATCTTAGAATGTTTTTTATTGATTGCAAGAGCTATTTCGGTTGAATATATTTGGTTGTCTGCGGTATCACGATAAAATAGCGGCTAGTCTCAGATGGATTACGGAAGAATAGTAAACAAATCATTCGAGGTCGCCTGGCGATTTAAGTCGCTGTGGATCCTGGGCCTTTTTGCCGGCGGCACTGTTACCGGGTTCAACTGGCCGGGGAAGCTGACCGAAAGGCTGGGGCTGGAGGACGTCGACCTGAACATACGGCATCTCGGCCTGGACTTCTGGGATTTTTCGATTCCCAAAGAGCTGATCATCAGCCTGTTGATCTGGTTGTTTTTGATAGGTCTTCTGTTTCTAATAATGCATTTCGTTGGCGTGGCGGGGCTGATCGATGGGGCCAACAAAATCACCCGCGGCGGCAGGTACCGCCTGGGCGACTCGTTCGCGACCGGTTTCAGACACTTCTGGCAGTTTTTGGCCCTGGGAGTCGGCCTGTTCTTTCTCATTTTCGGTTTTATCGTTTTCACCGTGCTGTTCATGGTGTTACTGTTCAAAATGCACACCGTGCTGGGGATTCTGGGACTGATGTTTGTTGTTCCTATCATCTTCTGCTTCGCAGTCACCAGCGGCAATATTTACTCGCTGGCCCAGCGGTCCCTGGTAGTCAGAGGAGCCTCGATCGGTGATGCTCTGGAAGAGGGTTACCGACTCTTTCGCTACAACATCGGCAAGAACATCGTCATCTTTCTGATTGACATCGGTCTGTCGATAGGCTTGTGGCTGTTGGCCATGATAGTCTGGGGTATCATCGGCATCCCCATCGCGGCCGTCGTCCTCGCTTCGGGCCTTGGCTGGGTGGCGGCTATTTTTCTGGGTCTTCTGTTGGGTCTGCCGGTGTCACTGGTGGTCGGAGGCTTTACGGGAACAGTACTTACCAACCTGTATACTCTGTTCTATTTTGAATTGCTGGAACCGCACCGGACACAGCCGGCAGCGAGCCCGTCTCGCCCGGGGCCGGGCACCGCTTAGTTTTTGTCTTGTGCACCGGGTCGGCAATCGTTATCTAATTTCCATGAAACGGTCAGGAGTAATTGCGGGGGTGGTGTTTCTGCTGATGGTTCTGCCGGTGGAAGGTCAGGATACCTACTATTCGATATTTTCTTACGATCATCTGATCCCGCGCGTCAGTATGAACGATCGTCAGACGTCCTTGCAGGCCGAGTTGTTCCCGGATTTTTATGCGCAGCATTCGGCTACCGGTGATATGCGCTGGGTGGCCGCCAATGACAGCGGGCTGGTGGCTTTCTGGCAGAGCAAGGGAGATACCATCCTGCATATTCTGTGCGAGCTGTCGGGAATCGAGTGGACGGAGTCCGAGTTTGACATTTACCTGATGCGACTCTACCCGTCGTCGGGCAGCGGCAATCCTCTGATCATCCCGACGGGAGGCATTTTTTCGGGTTCGCTGATTCGAGCGGTACCGACTGACCATCGGCAGCGCTTCAATCTCATATTCCAGCTGGCTCGCCGGATGCTGGACCAGTCTCTCCGGCCGGAGGACAACGTTTTCTACCCGATGGCCGGTCACCCACTGATGCGGCCCGGGCCGTTCCGGCGGGACAACCTGGCACTGGTTCTGGCATTGGCGACAAGCCAGAACATAATCGGGTACGATTCGACCATGGAGGCCTACAATTCACTTTACTGGAAGCAGAATTTTTCCGGCTGGGAGATTTTCGACCGGCATTTTCTGAACAAGTGGATCGTCACGCCCGATCTCACGCTGGCGGACCTGATAGCCGGGGAGCCATTCAATTCCAATCTGGTAGCCATCACCCGGCCGCCACGGCCGACGAGCAGGCTCGACGCCGGCAAGCCGAGCGTCTTTGTCGAGGACCTGCCGCTCAAAGGGCAGCTGGGCTTCTCGGTAGAGTTGAACGCCTCGAATCGCCTCCAGGTGCACAAGATAGATGTTTATCGCCTTGCTTATGCCTGCGGCCTGCGCGAAGGCGATGAGATTCGCCGTGTGAACGGCCAACTGGTGAGAAGTCACAAGGACCTCGTGGAGAAGATCTTCGAGACATTTGAAGAAAGCGGGGCTACCCTGCAAATAATGCGTGACGGCAATTTCGAATCTGTCATTCTGCAGAACATTCTTATCCCCCTGTACGAAGAGGAATACCCGGCAGAGGACAGCCTCTTTTACGACAGTCTTTATCCCGACGATGAGCCCTGAGGCATTGGCGGCATACCGGCCTGTACTGACCAGAGAAAATACAGAAAAAGCCCCGCTCGAGTCGTTGAGCGGGGCTTTTGATATCAGTTGAGGAATGCTTATCAGCCGTCGGTGGGTTCGTGCATCCCTTTTTCGTGTTCACTTGCATCGCGCGTCGCGGCACTGTCCGGGGTCGCGTGCTTCTGAAGGGCAGGATCGGCGGCGTGCTCGTGCCTGTAGACGTCGAGCGGCATCCGGCCGTCAATCCATGAGGGATTCATCGGATAAACGTTGGGACTGAAGATGGTGGAGTACATGTGCCAGATCAGAATAGCCAGAGACGCCAGCCAGGCTTCGTAGTAGTGAATCACCAGCATGACATCCAGGAAGCCTTTGGGGAACCACTGTACCGCGACATCTTCAAACCAGAGAAAGAAGCCGGTAATGATCATGACCACCGAGCCCCACACCAGCGCCCAGTATTCGGCCTTCTCGACATAGCTGAAGCGACCGAAGGTCGGCTTCTCTTTGCGCAGATCAAGGTTGTAGGCAATCATCTGAAAAAACTGTTTGAAATCGAACGCCGAGGGAAAAACATCGGTCAGGAACTGCCGGCCCCGGTGAGTGGTCAGATACAGGACGTGCCAGGCGCTGGAGAAGACGAACAGAACGGCGGCTACCCGGTGAATGACGCCGCGGAGGGGGAAGCCGCCTTCCCACCCGAAAAGAAGTCTGACCCACCAGGACTCCGCATACCGCAGCGAAAAGCCCGTAATGACCAGCACCGTGAAGGTGACCATAAGGAAGGTGTGCTG
>JAOUEU010000379.1 GCA_029858555.1 Candidatus Zixiibacteriota bacterium | reverse complement strand
GAGACGGTTCGGGGATGCCGTCCATCACACCAAGAAATGGTTCATGTAGACCGAAGTTGCGGTCAGCCTCCGGCCTGCGTATAATCCAACTCCGAGCCCAACAGGCTGTGGGGAATCAGATAAACAAGGAGAGTCACAGCCATTGCCACTATTATCCAGACCCGACTTTTCTTAAGATCCCTGCCGCGCCATAACGGGATGAGCCAGGAGAACATAGCCACGGCCGTCTTGTTATCGGTCAGATCGTGACCGAAAGGCCAGCCGGTCCAGAATTCTCCAAAGGCATATTTCTGTACGATTGGACCCAGGATTATACCCCCGACCAGAAATAGGACCGCTGTCCAGGCGGTGAAACGGTAGGCATTGCGATTTTTCGCTATTGCCTCCAAACCGGTCCGGGTCGCCAGCAGCATGGCTACAAACATCAGAACCACATGCGGAAACAGGATGGTGTCCGGAACTGCTCCCTTGAATCGGATTACGACCGGTTCCGGACTCAAGAGGTGTTCCACTCCCTGCCCGTCTGTGAGGCTGACCGTATATATAACCTTTCCAGCCGCCGGCTGCCGGGGGATGGTCGCGATCAGAGTATCACCTCGCCGCTGCAGTGGGTCCGGCCGCCACTCGTCATTACTCCTCAGTCGACGCCATCGCAGGGCTCCCGTGGTTTGACGTGAGGGCACCTCAATCTTCATTACGGCGTCTCCGGTCGTTTCCTGCGAGCGGAGCAGTTTGTAGTGGATGACTTCCCCGTCCAGGACCGCCTTGCCGCGCATGGCGTGAGTGGGGCCGGTTAGTCGCTGATAAACCACTGAGGACAGCGTGACAACTATCGCGAGAATCCACAGAATAAGAGGTCGTTTCATCAATTTCAGTACCTTCAACTATGTCGTTCGCAGCTCTCCGATATGATTCGGTGATACGCAAATAAAGCCACGAAATGCGCAGCAACAAGAGTTTTCTTGCAACTCCCTTTCCGTCTTGTACTTCGGCGGGAATCAGCGGTGTCCCGCGGGGCCTATGACGACCCGAGTGTTTTGGCGGTCGACGGCATTTTTGTGTCCTTCTTCGGTAGATTATAGTGGACAAAAACGGGAGTAGTAATTTACTTTAGGTGGCGTCGAAGGGGCCGCCCGCGTCGCTTCTTCCCGTGGACCCGTGGCGTTTTTTGGCAATAACCAAATCGTGAATATAACGACAGATCAGGGAGGTATATAGCATTGTTTAAGCTCGTATTACTGAGACACGGCGAAAGTGTTTGGAACCAGGAGAAGCGCTTTACCGGCTGGATTGACGTGGACTTGACGGACCGGGGCGTCGCGGAGGCACAGGAGGCGGCCAGGATTCTGATGGAAGCCGGCCTGTCATTTGACATCGCTTTTACGTCAGTGCTCAAAAGGGCGATCAGGACGCTGTGGATCGTTCAGGAAGCCATGGACCTCATGTGGATTCCGGTCATTAAGTCGTGGCGGTTCAACGAGCGTCATTACGGTGGCCTGCAGGGCATAAAACACGCCGACATGGCCGCAAAATACGGTGCCGAGCAGGTCCACCGCTGGCGCCGGAGTTACACCGAAAGACCGCCGGCGCTGGACGAAGTGGAGAGAATGAAACTTCGGCATGATCCGCGCTATCGACATCTGGCCGACCGGAAACTTCCGGAAGGCGAATGTCTCAAAGATACGTACGAGCGGTTCCTGCCGTTCTGGCACCGGGCTATCGCCCCTGAAATTGCCGCCGGCAACCGGGTGCTCATTTCAGGCCACGGAAACAGCCTGAGGGCGCTTGTTAAACACCTCGGCCATATTTCCAACGAGGAAATTGTCAAACTGAATATCCCCACCGGCATACCACTCGTCTACGAACTGGATGAAGAGCTGGAACCTGTCAGGCATTATTACCTGGGCAACGCCAGCGAGATCCAAAAGGCAATCGATTCGGTCGCCCAGCAGGCTAAAGATAACACCTGAGACGCAGCGGCTGACGTGTGGCCCTGCAGGCTGTCAACCGCACCAAATCCGGTGGTTCGTGTCTGGCCACCGGATCACCGAGCGGTCTCAGATTTGCCGGCTGTCGTCCGGCACCTTAATAAGTAATCGGGGTCATACGAATTCGGGTCAGCATTTGGGCCCGGTGAGGAAAGCCGCTTCCAGCCGCCCGTTTTCGATAAGCTTGTGACGAAAAACCACCCCTGCCGCAGGCAAGGGTGGTTTTTATTCTCATCGTCGGATGCCGGCTCAGCGGCAATTACGGACAGGCTTTGGGTGCCGGGCCGCTCGGAATTCCGAACAGCCACGTCAGCATGTACGTAACATCCGATACGTTCACCTTCTCCAGTTCGTCTCCGTTGGCATTGGCCTCTTCGGTACAAACCGGAGCCGGTCCGGTCGGAA
>JAOUEU010000378.1 GCA_029858555.1 Candidatus Zixiibacteriota bacterium | reverse complement strand
GCATTGGCTTCTGTAATCGTCATTTTGACAGGGACATTCTTTTCAATGTCGAATTGTGTATGGGCTTTGATGGCCTTCTGCTCGTTTTTCCAGAGTGCCCATGTCATTACCCCCCGAAATGCCCTCTTAAGCCCGCGCAAACACATATTACCCGCACATCCAGACAAGTTCCGGCAATCAATTCTTCTCGATAAGGCTGAGCCAGCGGATATCGCCGTAGCCTTTGTGAGAGACCGACAGTGTCACGGTGCTGGTGATAACGATGTCGGCCTCGGCGAGTCCTGCTTTTTTTCTCAGAACCAACTTCAGCGGTTCTTTCAGTCCTTCGACCGTGACGGTGCCGGTGTCTTCAAATGGGCCGAAACCAAGGGACAGGTGGTATGTTCCGGGCTCGACACGGAACCGAAACTGTATGTCGGAGTTAAGGCGGCAGCCGTCGCCGTCGAGTTTCGAGCGAATCCAGAGGCGGTTCTCGTCGGACATAGCCGGCATGTTGAAGCCGTAGCCCCGGGCCTCGTCCCAGACGTTGGCCGCTTTGACTGGCGTAAAGGAGAACTTGATCCCTTCGAGCAGGTACTCGCCCACGCGGTCGGCCATCCCGAAGTCATAGAGGTACTTGCGGCACGCCACGGCGCGCTCGCGACGCTTCTTCAACTCAAGCTGCTGCACATCATAGTCGGCAAGCAGCTTTTGCCAGCCGGTGCCGGCGTCCATGTTGCGGATGTAAATCGGCCACGGCGTGACCTCTAATCCCGCCGTATTCTCGGCATCGAACGTGCCGCCGAAGGCATCGGTGATTTTGCAGGGCCCCAGATTCAGACCGAGCCGGGCGTTGCCCTCGACAGTCCAGGCTGTCAGTAGCGGCTTACCACCCTCGTTCCATTTCAACAACCAGACGTTCTCATTCTTGTGCGGCAACCGAACGGCCCCGCCCATGACCTTCTTGAACTGGCGCACCAGCGTCCCAAATGTGAACCAGGATGGTTTTTCGGTAAAATCATCCCTGAGTAAACCGGAGCAGGCGTGCATTGAGGGAGTCGAACCGGATTCGCGATAAACAAAGACCTTGTCGACGCCAAAGGCAAGGCACAGCATCACTACACGCGGCAGGCGGGCGGCCTGGATGGCTTCAGTTGTGCCGAAGGGGCCCGCCGAATCGTAGCCTGTCTCGGTCATCCAGATCGGCATTTGCGGTGCATATTGGTTTCTCCATGCCGTGAGTTCCTCAATGTCTTGTGGAAAAGTCGTACTGCTGGTGAGCCTGGCATTTCCATCCTCCCTTGCGGTTTCCGGCGGGTTCAGCCCGGAGTAGTAATGCACGTTGATCACCTCGACGAAATCAAGCGGACACTTTCCGTCGGCGTATTTGTAGGTCCGCAGGCGGTTGACAATCTCTGTCGTTATGCCGGCGTAGCCGGCGCTAGTGACCGTCGCGGTGGGATCAGCCTTCTTGATCGCTTCAGCGCCGTAGCGCATCATCTTGTAGTACTCATCCAGCGGGGCCGACCAGCCACCCCAGGCAGCATCAGGCTTAGGATTAAGTCCTGGCTCGTTCCACATCTCGTAATAGTGCACCAAGCCCAAACCGGACTTCTTATCGCTGCTGAGCAAGACGCTGGCCAGCTGCACGGTATTGCCGTAACGCGCCGCAACCTGAAAACAGAACTCACCGAAAAGCGAGAGGTCCTTGGGCGGAAACGTAATGGCTCGGTCGTCCTTGACGCCCGGCGGTGTGCTGGAGGCCCACTGAGGCGTGAGGAACATGTAGCTGAGAATGTTCAAACCGTTTCGCTGATAGGTCTGGAAGATTTCGTCCGTATTGACATGCCATGGCCCGACCGATCCGTCGAAGGCGTACTTGTGTGGTTCGGGCGAGACGAAAGGCCACTTCATGTTCTCGAAGCGCACCCAGCCTATGCCCAAGTCTCGCAGCTTCTGTGCCAATGGGGTGTGGGCGGAGTTGAGACCGAGACGCGAATCGGCTGAAACCAGCAAAGGTTCGTCTTTCAAGGCGGCGAAAATGTGCCGGCAGGCCATGGTCCGTCGGCCCGACCAAGCGGCCTCAAAACCAAAAAGACACGCCCCTGCCTTCAATTTCGCCCTCGCTGGGAGATCCACCAGGCGGAACGACCGAGCCGGGACGGTGACCTTGACGCTGCCTTCATCCAGAACGGGGCCGACTCGCGGCAGCGCAACTGTCTCATCGCCCACGCCGTCGTAAAGTCCCAGTTCGCAGGGAAACCGGATCGCGTGAACCTTCTTCTGCGGGTCACCGGTGTGGTAACGAAAACGAATAACCTTTGCCTCGAAAGGTGACTGCAAAGGATAATCCTTCCAGCCCCACTTCTTGTAGTGGTCGACGTTCTGAAGGCCCTTGACCGGCGTGAATTCTTTACCA
>JAOUEU010000221.1 GCA_029858555.1 Candidatus Zixiibacteriota bacterium | reverse complement strand
TCAGGCGGCCGCAGAAGACACCAGGCTCGTGTTGTCGTTCTCCACTTGTCTGGCGTCTCAGGATGTTACGGACACGGCGGCTGACGGCATTCTTGCCGAAGGTTACTTCTACTGGTCGCAGTGGGAGAAGCTGGCGACCGAGTTCGATGCCCTGGCACTGGCTCAGACCGATGAGGCGTGGGAAAGACTTGTTACCAGTGAAAAGCTGCAACAGATCAGATTCTATCTTGATGAGAAACGTACCATCGCCAGAAGTAAGATGCCGGTGGAGTTGGAATCGCTCGCCCTTGACCTGGCCGTCAGCGGCTACCATGCCTGGAATCAGCTTTATGAAAAGATGGCCGGTGAGTTGATGGTCGATTTCGAGCAGGACGGCAGGACAGAGCGGCTTTCGATGGGTCAGTTGGCCACCAAGTTTTCCGATCCCAATCGGGACATTCGCCGGCAGGCGTTCGAGAAAATGACCGGGGCCTGGCATTCACGGGCGGACCTGGCAGCCATGACGCTCAATGCCCAGGCGGGCTTTCGCCTGTCGCTGTATGCCAACCGCAAATGGGATTCGCCGCTTCGCGAGCCGCTGATGATAGCCCGACTGCGGCAGGATTCACTCGATGCTATGTGGAAGGTCGTCGCCCGCGAGACGCCGCGCCTCAAGCCATATATCGAGGCCAAAAAAAAGCTGCTCGGTATCGACAAGTTTCGCTGGTATGACGAAATCGCCCCATGCGGCTCGGTCGACAAGCTGATTACGTTTAAGGAGGCCGGGGAATTCGTTGTCAGGCAGGCCGCCGGCTTTTCCAGGCACTTTTCCGATTTTTGCCGGGTGGCTCTCGAAAAGCGCTGGGTGGAGGCCCAGGACCGTCCCGGCAAGCGCGGCGGCGGTTTCTGCACCGGCATGGGGGCTTTCCGGCAGTCGCGTATCTTCATGACTTACGCCGGTACCTATGAGAACCTGTTGACCCTGGCCCACGAACTGGGTCACGCCTACCACAGCTATCTTCTCAGGGGAAAGCCCTTTTTCAACACCATTTACCCGATGACTCTGGCCGAGACCGCCTCCAACTTCGCCGAGGCCCTCGTCACCGATGCCGCCCTGGAGCAGAGCAGCGATCCGGGGGAAAAGCTGATGCTGCTGGAACAGAAAATCCAGGCCCCGTATGTCATGTTCACCAACCTGCACTGCCGCTACTTGTTTGACAGGGCTTTCTACGAGGAACGGAAGAAAGGCGTGGTCGGCAGGGACAGGCTCAGCGAGATGATGGTTGCCGCCCAGAAAGAGGCCTTCGGTGATCTGCTCGATGAGTCCGGCTACCACCCCTTGTTCTGGTGCTCCAAACTCCACTTTTATCTGACCAGCCAGCCCTTTTACCATTTTCCATATACATTCGGCCTGCTTTTCTCGGGTGGTGTCTATGACCGTGCCCGCAAGGAAGGCCCGGCCTTTGAGGAAAAATACCGGGCTCTGCTGGCCGACACGGGCTGCATGACCACCGAGGAACTCGCGCACAAGCATCTGGGCGTGGACCTGACCAAAGAGAAGTTCTGGTCCGATGCCGTCGACCGCGCTCTGGCGGATGTGCCGGAATTCGTGGAGGTGGCCTCGAAAGCGTAGAGGCCGGCTGGTGGATTATCGTGACTGAACCTGCCGATGCCTCCGCACCGCAACTGTGGAAGGATGCCCTGAATCGAGACTCCGTATCCGCCATGGCGGAGGTTATCGCTCGGATAGACGGGAAGTTCGATGCCCGGAGTTTTGTGGATGCCGTCCTAACTGATGATTTCTTCGGCAAGGAACTCAAAGCGCGGATCGAGCATATCGCGCGGCTTTTGCAGCAGTTTCTTCCCCGCAAATATTCCCGGGCCGTCAAGATCCTGACGCTCGCCGCACCGCACCTAGGTGGGTGGCAGAACTGGATTTTGACCGATTATGTCCGGCAGTTCGGCCTGACGCATTTCGATATATCGGTGGCGGCTCTTAAGGAACTTACTCAGTACGGCTCGAGCGAGTTCGCTATCCGTCCTTTCGTCGTCATGCAGCCGGACCGGATGCTTGAAATTATGACGGAATGGGCGTGTGATGACAACGAGCACGTGCGCCGTCTGGCCGCCGAGGGTAGCCGTCCGCGCGGCGTGTGGGTGGAACACGTCGAGAAGTTTAAGAGAAACCCCCGGCCTGTCCTGAAGCTGTTGGAGAAACTAAAGGCCGACCCCTCGAAGTACGTCAGAAAAGCCGTGGCCAACAACCTCAATGACATCTCGAAAGACCATCCCGACTTGGTGATAAAAACGGCTCTCAGATGGATAAAGAGTAAGAACCAGTATACCGGCTGGATCGTGAAGCACGCCTGCCGCACCCTGATAAAGCAGGGCGACGCCAGGGTATTTCCTCTTTTTGGATTCACGGCCTCGCCGCAGCTGGATATGTCTCTCCTGCAAATTTCGAAAAGAAAGATCAAAATCGGCACGGCGGCAGTAATATCGGCAGCCCTTAACTCCCCGGCGAAAAGCCATCAGAAACTGGCCATTGACTATAAACTGCACTATGTGAAAGCTAACGGCGGGCAGTCCCCAAAGGTGTTCAAGGGGACCGAGAAAATCATCGCGCCGGGTGCCGTATTACGCCTGTCGACTAGACTTTCTTTTGCGGACCGCACTACGCGGACGCATCACCCCGGACGGCACGCGCTGGAGCTGGTCATCAACGGGATCGTTTTCGGTCGTGTGGATTTCGAGTTATTCCGGTGAATCTATTGGCCCTGACGACCCCGCCGGGGCCTCAGGAACTATGATCCAGGCCAGAATATAGGCCAGCAGACCGGACCCTCCGGCCAGAACAAAAGCCACGGCCAGCACCCGCATCAGGCTCGGGTCGATCTCGAAATATTCACCCAGCCCACCGCACACACCGGCGATTTTTCTGTCCGTAATGGACCTGTACAGCCTCTTCATATACTTGCCTCTAAGTTTTCGTGACAGTGTATTTTTAATTTCTCCCGGCTGTGTGACACCAGCCTTTGGCCAAGGAAAACTCCCTATTTCTGCTTACCGCTTTCGGGCGGTCGTATTCGATGGTCGCGCCTACAAATCCTGAATCTTTTTCAGTTTTTCCAGAAATTCCACCGCCTCGCGACTGGAAAGCCCTCGTTTAACCAGTTCCTCCTGGTCCAGAGAGAGATCGGCCACACGGTCCTTGATGGCGCGCAGTTCCACGGCCGAGAACTGAACGGAATTGAACGAATAGTCCATAAAGGCCTCGTAGGACATCGGGCAAACCGTTTTAACAATGTCGGCCATTACCACCGCGTATTCCCGGAACTCTTTCTGTGCGTGAGGGTCCATGCGCAGGCGCAGGAAATGAAAAAGATTATGCAGATCGATCTTCCAGTACCACTCGGTATATAACGACAACGGAAGGTTGATTCTGGCCAGTTCGCGCGCCAGTCCCTGCTCCACATAGTCAGAGTAGGTGGAGTAGGCTTCTTTCTGGGAGGTGACCAGATAGTCGAGCAGTTTTGCCTTTATCTCGTCGGGAACCTCTTCTTCCGACCGGCCCTGCTTGTTCACGGTCGACTGGTAGCGGATATCTTCGGGCCTGGGCAGATAAAACTCCTCTTTCATGATGGAATAACGGCCGGAGTACTCGTTGACACTGGCCGAGCGGTGGCGAATCCATTGTCGGGCGACGAAAATAGGCAGCTTCACATGGAACTTGAACTCGACCATCTCAAACGGCGAAGTGTGGCGCTGGCGCATCAGGTAACGCAGCAAGCTCCGGTCTTCGCTAACCTTCTTGGTGCCTTCACCGTAGCTGACCCGGGCCGCCTGCACGATGGCGCTGTCGGAACCCATGTAGTCCACCAGGCGCACGAATCCGTGATCCAGAACCTTGAATTCCTTGTCGAGCAGTGCTTCTGCCTGTTCGTTAAACGAGTGAGCCAAGAAATATCCTTTCGCAGTGGGGTCGACCACTGAATATAAACCAGCCTGAAAATCAATACAATCGCTTTTTGGCGCGCCAGCGGCTACGGTGCGAGAAAGACACTCTGGGTTATTGCCATCGGCCGCGAAATGTCGTATCTTGAAGCCCTTTTGAATCTGCAGTTAACGATATCTGGCCGGCCGGCACCGGATCCGGCGGCACCGTGATTTGGTCCAGCCGGCCGCAAAGTGAAGAATAGAGGAGTTCAGAGATGTCGGCAAAACAAGCTTATGACGAGTTCGTTAAGCATCTGAGAGAGACGGCATTGCTCGAATCGTCAGCTGCCGTATTGGGTTGGGATGAACGTACCTATATGCCCCGTGGTGGAGCTCAGCTTCGAGCTGACCAGCTCGGCCTTCTGGCCGGGATGGTGCACGAAAAGATGACGGCACCCCGGGTCGGAGAGCTGCTTTCCGAATTGGAGCAATCGGACCTTGTCAAAGACCCCGAATCGGATGAAGCCGCCAACGTGCGCGAAATCCGCCATCACTATGACAAACAGACAAAACTTCCCAAAGAACTGGTTGAAGAGGAAACGCGTGTGACCACTCTGGCCCAGGGGGAATGGGTCACCGCCAGAAAGAATTCCGATTTCAAGGCCTTCCTGCCCTGGCTGGAGAAAATCGTGAATATTAAACTGCGGGTGGCTGAGGCTTACGGTTACGAGGGCGAGCCTTACAACGCGCTTCTCGATGATTACGAACCCGGCGCGACGGTCAAGGAAGTGGAGACCGTTTTCGAAGGGCTTCGCAATGAACTGGTGGAATTGCTGGGGCGTATCAAAGACGCTCGCCGCCGGCCCGATCAATCGATCATCTGTCGCGACTATGATGTGGAATTGCAGCGTGTTTTCGGGGAGTCGGTGGCGGCCTCGATGGGTTACAGTTTCGGGGAGGGTCGGCTGGATATTACCACGCATCCGTTCTGCACCGGCATCGGCCCCGGCGATACCCGCATCACCACTCGCTACAACCCCAAGCGCCTCAACGATGCCCTTTTCGGGATCATGCACGAGGCCGGTCATGGCCTGTACGAGATGGGTATTGAAAAGCAAAAGTACTTCGGGACCCCGATCGGGTCATCAGCCTCCCTGGGTATTCACGAGTCGCAGTCGCGCATGTGGGAAAACCAGGTCGGCCGCTCCCGGGAATTCTGGGTTTATTTTTACCCGCAGGCTCAACGGATATTCAGGCAGGCGCTGGCGGATGTGAGCCTCGATGATTTCTATGGCGCCATCAACTACGTCACCCCCTCTTACATCCGTGTCGAAGCGGATGAGGCTACTTATAACCTTCACATATTGCTGCGGTTCGAGCTGGAAAGGGCACTGATGACCGGGGACCTGAAGCCGGCCGATGCCGCCGGAGAGTGGAACAGCCGCTTCCGCAAGTACTTCGGTATCGAAGTTGACAAAGA
>JAOUEU010000262.1 GCA_029858555.1 Candidatus Zixiibacteriota bacterium | reverse complement strand
TGCCAACGGCTGCCTGCAGGATGTGCACTGGTCGGCCGGACTCATCGGTTATTTCCCGACTTATACCCTCGGCAACCTTTACTCGGCCCAGTTTTTCAATAAGGTCAAGCAGGCCATCCCCGACCTGCTGGAGCAGTTCGAGCAGGGCCAGTTGTTGCCGCTGCGTGAGTGGCTTCGCGAAAATATTCACCGGCACGGCATGCGTTACCGGGCCAATCAGCTTGTCGTAAAAGTCACCGGAAAACCGTTGTCCTATACGCCGCTCATTGACTACATGAAGACCAAATACGGCCAGATTTACGGGATTTAAGTGATCCCGTAAGGTGTTGTATAACAAGCCGGTGGCGTTGCTGCCGGCTTTTTCTATTGCGTGCCGGCCTCGGGTTCGTTTAATTATAGAGTACCCGTGTTATCCATAAAGAGGGGTTTCCTTTGATATCCGATGCTGTACGAGTCGCAGAGGAATTGACGCATATACTTGATGATATCCTGGCCGAAGAGCGCCAATTCCAAGTAAGACGACAAGCGATGGAGGCAAACGGCCAACAGCTTGAGGAAAAGCATCGGTTTCTTGTAGATAGACTGGGCGCTCAGGGCGATCATCAGCGTCTCCGCGGGGTCCACGAAGCCATGTTCAAAGTCCATCGTAAGATTGAAAAGGAACACGAACTGGCCGTGCAGCGCTGCCATCATATTGCCGCACAGCTCCGGGCGGGACTCTACTCCGAAGTGGAGATATCTTTCGAAATATCGAGAGTCAGGGATCTATTCGCCAGTATCAGGGGCGAACACGCCCATATCGAGAGCGAGCGCCGCAAGATTCTCGCCGAGCACAATGCCCTTGTGAAGTCGCTCGGGGCCAACATCAGAGACTGATTATTCCTTGCGGGCGGCAGCGCTTTGGAAGGTGTGTCCGGTGAGGGCTCCCGGCCTGACGGCCGGCCGAAGTTTCGGACTCTCTTCTGTAATTTTCTCCAGCACAGTTGATGTGGCCAACGCCGCCGACATCCGGCCGACGCGCTCGAAATATTTATTTGATTCGCGACAATATAATTCGGAGATTAGAGAGAATAGCACGGTCATTGGTAGATAAGCTCGGTGAATAGCTCATGCGCATCATAATCGTCGGCGGCGGCGTTGTCGGTTACAGTCTGGCCGACCAGTTACTCAGGGACAAGCACGAGTTGTCTCTGATCGAAGCGGACCCGGAACTCTGCGAGGAAATCTCGCAAAAGCTGGATGTTCAGATTCTCACCGGCTCCGGAACTTCCCCTTCGCTGCTGCGAGAGGCAGGCCTGCCGCAGGCCGAGATGGTCCTGGCGGTCACGCCCAATGACGAAGTAAACCTCCTGGTCTGCGCCATAGCGGCGCAATATGACGTCAAATCCCGAATTGCCAGACTGCGAAGCAGCGAGTTTGCCGAAGGCAGCGATATTATTGATTTGCACAAGCTGGGCGTAACGTCGATCATCTACCCGGAAAAAGTCCTGGCCGACCATATAATGCAGTTCGTCGAAACACCACATACCCTGGAATCGGCCAATTTCGAGCACGGCCGAATCCTGATGCGGGGCTTCAAAGTCACGGAGAATATGGAACTGGCCAACAGGACACCTCGGCAGATACGGGCGGACATCTCGCCCATAATAATTCTCTTTTCGACCCTCATCAGAAACGGCGAGGGAGTGATACCTGACGGCGAGACGCTGATTAAGCCGGGTGATACCCTGTTTGCGCTCTTTCCGCGGGAATCCCTGGATCGATTCCGCAAGCTGGTGGGTATCGAAAAGAAAAACCGCAAGATCATTATTACCGGCAATTCATACGCGACTATCGAGCTGGCCAAGGCCCTGGACAAGACCGATTACCAGGTAAGCTTCGTTGACCCGGATGCGGAGCACGCCAACCGGGCGGCAGCCCTGCTGAGTAATATTGACGTGCTTCACGGCAGTTGCACGGAGCCGGACCTTCTGCGGGAGCTGAATATCGACAATGCTTCGTTTTTCATCGCTGTATCCGACGAGGCCGACTACAACATGCTCTCGGCTCTTCTGGCCAAAGCCGAAGGAGCCCACGAGGCTATCGCCACCACCACGGAGTCACTGCACGACAAGCTGTTCCATTCCTTTGGCATCGATCATGTGATCAACCCGCGACTGACGACCGCCCGGGCCATTCTCGACATCATCTCGCGCGGCCACATCGGTGCCGTCGTGAAGCTGTCCGATGTCGATATCGAGGCGGTTCGTTTCAACGTCCACGACAACAGCGACGCAGCTGGCATGAAAGTTAAGAATATCGCCACCAAAATGAAGAAGGGCTCCATCATCGGCGTTATCGTACGCGAAGACCGGATGATTCTGCCCGAGGGAGAGACGGTCATCGAGGCCGGGGACCACGTGATTGTCATTACCCATCACCGCAATCTGTCTACGATATCAAGGCTGTTCAGGCCGCGACGGATGTTTTGACGGGAGTATTTCATGCGCACGGAAGCGGTCGGATATGCCCTCGGAAAGCTGATGCAGGTGATGGGCGTGGTGCTGTTGGTGCCTCTCGCCATCGGCGCCTATGACTGCCGGCATTTGAATGTCGGCAGTATCGCGGCCGCCCCGGAGTGTCTTGGCTTTATCGTGGGCGTGGTCTTCTCGCTGCTGGTAGGCAGTTGGCTGGCCTTCTTCTTCCGCAGCGGGCGCAAACGCCAGAGCATCAAGGAGGGTTATGCCATCGTAACCCTGGGATGGGTGACTCTGGCCCTTGTCAGCGCCATTCCTTTTACCCTGTATTTCATGGCTGTGCGCGCCGGTGCCGAGGGCGGTTTTATCAGAGTATTTACCGATGCCTATTTTGAGGTTATGTCGGGTTTCACCACCACCGGAGCCTCCATTCTAACGGATGTCGAGGCCCTGCCCAGGTCGCTGTTATTCCTGAGGGCGCTCACTCACTGGCTGGGGGGAATGGGCATAATTACCCTGGCCATCGCCATCTTCCCCGCCATGGGCGTGTCCGGTTACATGATGTTTCGCAGCGAGGTCCCCGGTCCTACGACCGACAAGCTTCAGCCGCGCCTGGCTCAGACAGCTTCCATTTTGTGGGGCGTCTATATGCTGTTGTCGGCCGTCGAAACGGTGCTGCTCATGGTGGGTGGCATGAGCCTGTTCGACGCCGTCTGCCATACCTTCGCCACCATGGCGACAGGCGGTTTTTCGACGCGAAACGCCTCAGTGGCAGCTTACAATTCCGACTTCATCGAATGGGTGATCATTATCTTCATGTACTTTGCCGGCATCAATTTCCTGTTGCACTTCAAGGTGCTGCGGGGCGATTTGAATTCGCTGGTCAAGAACCGGGAATTCACCTTCTACAGTGCTATTGTGCTCGCGACGATCGTTATCGTCACGGCCGTGCTGTATCTGAACGGTCCGGCTCCGATAGAGGAGACCGCCGGGCACTATCGCGCCAGCGACTGGAGCAGCGAGCAGTTCGCCCGCCACTATGCCGAGGAATCGGCCAAAGTGAACTCGCTGTATGACAGTTTTCGCGTGGCCAGTTTCCAGGCTCTGTCGATAGTGACAACCACGGGCTTTGTCACGGCCGATTTCGATCTCTGGCCGGAATTTCTGCGCCTGCTGTTGATTATTCTGATGTTCGCCGGGGGCTGTGCCGGTTCCACGGGCGGGGGCATGAAAATGATTCGCGTCATGATTGTCACTCGCGTGGTTCTCAACCAACTGCGCAAACTGGCTCAACCCCGGCTGGTGGCCCCGATAAAGATTGGCCGCCGCGCCGTTGATGACAGCCGCGTGGCAAGCATTGTCTCATTTTTCATTCTCTTCGTGGGGCTGTTCATTCTGACGGCGGTTCTGATGACTCTCTTCGTTCCTGATCTGACTACCGCGGTCGCCTGCTCTATCGCCACTATCGGCAACATCGGCCCGGGTCTGTCCGGTGTCGGCGCCGTCGAGAACTACTCCTGGATTCCCGTCCCCGGTAAATGGGTGCTGATTCTGTCCATGCTCCTGGGCAGGCTGGAGATTTTCACGGTTCTGATTGTGCTCAGCCCGGCCGTCTGGAGGCGGTGATGTCGCTGCCCCGCCGGTACGTCGTGGAACCCGTGGGACCGCATTCGCGTTAAATCACGGTATATGGTTAAGAAAAGCGTAACAGTGCCGGTCATCAGCGCCTGGCCGTCCGCAATTAGACTTCCATGAGAATTCTCTTTCCCCTGATATTCTCGGCGGTCTTCATACTGCTGATAGGCGGGATACAGATACTCCTGTTGCGTTTTTTGAACAAGGCCTGGTGGGACCGGAAGATCCTCCGCAGAGCAGCGATATTTATGCCCCTGTTTGGCGTCATGATGGTCATCGTTTGGGGGCTCGGCGAGTACTACGTCAGGGGCTGGTTGACTTATCCGGGGGCGGTCATGGCGGCGCTGACCTTTGTGCTGGAGGTCGCTCTCATGCTTTCGCTGCCGTTGTCGGGGGTGCTCCATTTTGTTCAACAACTCGCTGACCTGGTAACTCACAGACGGCG
>JAOUEU010000377.1 GCA_029858555.1 Candidatus Zixiibacteriota bacterium | reverse complement strand
GTCGCCCTCTCGCCCAGGGTGTATATCCCGGGCAACTACGGCAAGGCCGACCTGGTGATGCAGATCTACGACATTGTTGACACGCTTGATGTCCTGATGCCCGACCAGATGTTCTACGAGCAGCCGTTCACGCTCAAGTATCACTGCCCGGAGGCGATAGCCCCGTATTTCCAGGAGAAGATTACGATGCCGCCGTTCGTCGAGCGGCACCCGGATTTCGACAACGAGTTTTCCCGGGTGCTGGTGTACCTCATCGACGAGGGCAAAAGCCCGGAGCAAATAGCCGAGATGGCCATGGCGGACGTGTCTTTTGTCAATGAAATCCTGGGCACGATGGTGGACCGGGGCTATATGAGGAATACGGAGCAGGGATATTTCCTGACATTCCCCGCGATCACGGTCGCGGAAGCAGAGGCCGCCCGGCCGCTGGCGGAAAGTACGTCGGAGGCGCTGGTCAAAATGATCGAGAAGAATCTGCCGGCCTACTGGCAGGCACTCGACAGCCTGGTGCAGGCGGGCGCGGTCTCGAGCGACTCCAATTTCTTCATGGACGGTGGCACCATCATATATCGGCCGTACGCGGTGGTGTCAACCATGTTTCTCTGGTTCGACCTGGGCAAGAGGTTTATCACCCGCAGAAACCCCCTGGTGATATACCGGGATACCGACCTGTGCAACGCACACATTCCGGACTACCTGTACGCCGTACAGGGCGGCGACGTCTTCAATGGCACCAACTACTATTACCAGTACCACGGCCAGCGGGGTTACAAGATATTTTATGGCGACCGGGTGCCGGACCTCCTCTGCGAGGAGGGGTATCTGGACAAAGGCCGTAAGGGTTTCAAGGCCGAGTGGTATTACACCGAGGAAAGCAGGCCGGAGGATTTTGTGATCGATACGACCGTAATCCGGCCGGTGCTGTCGGCGCTTGGCCAGGGCTCCGACTCGCTGGTCACGGAGACTTATTTCAATCTTCAGAAGTTGGCCAAGCAGTTCAGTGAGAATTTCGAGACGAACGGCTTGCGGTACTGGTTCTGGAACCTCGTGGCCAGCAAAACCCTGCATAAACTCGATGAAGCCGGTATTGTCAAAAGGCGCGGCAACGGTCTTTTCCGTTTCGTGGGGGCGGAGTAAATGCGAAGCGGATCATTATACAGAGCCTGCGCGACGCTGGCGGTCCTGCTGGCCATCGTGGGCGGCTGCAGTGAAAAGCCCCCCAGCCGGGACCATATCCCGGCCTTACGGAACGTGCTGTACAGGTTGCAGGTGGCTGTCAGGGAGCAAAACCGGGCGGCCATCGATTCTCTGCTCTCGAATCAGGCAGTATCCACGAGACAGAGTTCGGACTCGCTGCTCACATTTATATACTTCTTCGGCGACAAATATTTTCCCTTTGAACGGTTTGGTGATTACGATATCGCGTATACCGAAGATCGGGCCAGGATTGACTGTTACATCATGGACAGCACCGGCAGGGCCGACCGGCCGGTGACTTTCACTTTTGCCCTCGAGCACGATCTCTGGTTGTTGAAGCAGTTCGAGGTGCGCCGCGACAGAATTGTCGACACGGCACAGTAAGAGGCACAAAAAAGGCGCCCGGTCCGGGCGCCTTTGCATTTAACTGATAATCTGAATCTCAGTCCAACTGGGCTTTCTTCTGGTCGGCAAGAATCAGTTGGGAGTACCGCTCGGGGGTGGTCAGGATCTCGATAGCGTTCAACACGGCCGGGTCGTAGGCCATGACGATTTTTTCGTAGACGCCGCGTTCACCGGCGATGGAGGCCACGATTTCCCGCTTAATGGTCCTCTTGATGTAGTCAAGCGACTTATTGAAATCCGCGTACTTTTCGGATTCAATCAGAGCCTCGAGTTGCTCGATGGGCTGGGCGAAGGTCTCGTTTTTCTCTTCGGAGGCTACCAGCTCTTTGAGTTTGTCCAGCTCCACCTGCAAGGTGGTTTTGTAGTCGAAGTTCTTCTCTTTGAGGAACTTTCTGAAATCCTCAACGATGTCGTCGGTTATCTCGACATCGGAGGTGACATCGGGGTGATCGGCGACAAACTTGATGGCATAGTCGAAGAACATGGAATTTCTGACCAGGTTAATTTCGATGGGTTTCCACATCTCCCGCTCGACCTCGATATCGGGGATGATGCCGCCGCCGCCATAGACGATGCGCCCGCCATTGGTGTAATAGACTTCTTTATCGGCGACGGTGAGGGTATCGGTGGTTTCCTCTTCGCCCGTGAAGTCGTCGTGGGGCGGCGCCTTCTTGCTCTGCTTCTCCGGCTTCTGGATACAACGTCCGGAGGGAACGTAATACTTGGCGGTCGTCAACTTAATATGAGCGTCATCGTTTGAGATCTTGAACAACTGTTGAACCAGTCCCTTGCCGTAGGTAGTGGTGCCCATGACAAG
>JAOUEU010000376.1 GCA_029858555.1 Candidatus Zixiibacteriota bacterium | reverse complement strand
TGGTCGCCGACAGAGCCGAAGAGAGCGCCTGGAAATGGCTGATTTCACCGGGGTCCTCAGGGTTGTCATATTTGCCGGTGAGAATATCCAGAGCGTGGCCAATTGCCCGGAAGGGCAGAAAGCGGCACGCAATGGTGAAGTATATCCCCGCGGATATCAATAGAATCACCAGGGGCACGCCCCAGGCCAGGTCAACGGCCCCCGCCCAGAAGTTGTCGAAAGCTTTCAAGATAGTCCCTGGCTTATGAAAGTCGTTTATCTGCGTTTTTTGCCATGTAAATGCCCGAATTAAGGACCTGCGGCAGGGTCTGGCAAGCCTTAAAACCAGGTGCGCCTGTGCTTCGTGGCCGAGAGTAGCTGTTAAGATTTTGAACAGCCGGACGATAAGTCGTATGGAAACCGGCCGCGAGCGTACGGACTGCCATAGGAAAGGGACTTGTCATGCAGACAACTGATCATATCGAACGGGGAGCCGAATATTACGACGAAATTTACCGTCGAGGTTACGATACCTCAGGTTATTACCCCCTTTACCGGATTGTCATGCAGCTTCTGGATCGGTACCACAACCCCCGGGTTCTCGAACTCGGCTGCGGTATTGGCGATCTTGGCCGCCTTATTATCGAAAAAGGTTATCCCTATCGCGGCTTAGACTTCAGCGAGGAAGCGGTGCAGCAGTGTCGGGCGCGCTGCCCCGAGGGAGACTTTCGCTTGGGGGATGTCTATAATCCGGATGATTACCGGCCGTGCGACTACAACGTGGTAGTGGCACTGGAAGTACTGGAGCACGTCGATGACCTGCAACTGGTTCAGAACATTCCTTTCGGTGCTCGCCTGGTAGCTTCCGTTCCCAACTACGATGATGCCGCTCACCTGCGGTTGTATCATGACCCTCAAAAAGATATTGTCGAGCGTTTTCGGCCTTACCTGCATGTGGTGGAAGTGGGGTCGGCCACTTCTGATCAGCTCGTCAGGGGCATCCGGCCGACGATTCACATTTTTAGCGGGATCCGGATTATTCCTTAAACCACAGCGACTTTCAGCAAAAGCATCATCCGGCCGAGCCCTCCGTTTTTTCTGCTGGAGACCCGACATAACGGCCGATTTGAATACTTTTTAGACCGGTTGGGTCTATTCTGCACCCCGTTATCAATTACTGTTGACAAACGAATTCAAAGATGATATATTTTCTCGAGAATAGAGGTTTTTTTTTGAGTACAATTGTGAAAAATTTCACGACGTCGACAAGTTTAGTCCTTCATATATAAGCGTGGAGAGTAGGTTAGCCCAGATGAGTTTTAATAGAAGAGGTTTTCTTCGAGCGGCGGCCCTGGGGACGACTACCTTAATTGCCGGAAAATCGTTGGCACGTGAAGGAGATGCGGCTGATTGCGATCAGGCGTTAAGCGTGTTAGTGGATACCGTCGTCTGCATCGGTTGCCGCAAGTGTGAGTGGGCCTGTCGCAAAGCCCATTTTGACCCTGACGCGGTCATGACTGACTTTGACGACGTATCGGTCTTCAAGAAACACCGGCGTCCTGATGAGACATCATACACGGTCGTTAACGAATACCTCAGTCCGGAAAAACCGGAGGAGAAGCCACATCAGATGAAGGTGCAGTGCATGCACTGCGTTGACCCGGCCTGCGTGTCCGCCTGCATCGTGGGCGCTCTGGAGAAGACGAAGAACGGCCCGGTGATATATGATGCCTGGGAATGCATAGGCTGTCGATATTGTATCGTAGCCTGTCCTTTTCAGATCCCGGCCTACGAATATGACAACGCGCTGGATCCGCAGGTCCGCAAATGCACTTTCTGTTATGATCGAGTTGTCAACGAAGGCAAGGTGCCAGCCTGCGTGGAAACCTGCCCCAATGAGGCGCTGACATTCGGCACGCGGGCGGAGTTGATCGACCTGGCTCACAGTCGCATCAAGGCGCGTCCGGATCGGTACACCGATCATGTCTATGGCAAGGACGAGGTCGGCGGGACAAGTTGGATGTACCTGGCGGCGACAGATTTCAACAACACGGAACTGCCGGAACTGCCGCCGGATTCCATCCCGCCGAACACAGAATTGATTCAGCATGGAATCTTCAAGTGGTTCATACCGCCGGTGGCTCTGTACGGTCTGCTTGGATTGATTATGTACAGCATGGACGAGCGAAGAGATGAACAGGAGGTCAAGCATGAGTAACCACGAAGTTCCTGTTCCGGTTAAGGCCCGGTTCTTTACCACCGGCACTAAGATCTTGTTTGCCATCATGATGGCCGGCATGGCCACGGTTGTATACCGTTTCTTCGTCGGATTGGGGGCCGTAACCAACCTGAACAACGGTTATGGCTGGGGTATCTGGATTGCCATTGACGTTGCCTGCGGTGTCGCCCTGGCCGCCGGTGGTTTCACCACCGCCGCCCTGGCTGATATCTTCCACAA
>JAOUEU010000111.1 GCA_029858555.1 Candidatus Zixiibacteriota bacterium | reverse complement strand
TGTCCTCGTCGACTTGAACCAGGGCCGCGTGCGAGAAATTGCCGGGGTAATCATTGCCGCGCGCTATCAACGCCGACGTCGGCGCGCCGCCGCGCGATACCAGGATATCGCCGCTGTGAATTTGGACGCCGTGGACCGCTCGCGACGGTGTCGCCGATGGCTCATCAACTTCCAGCACCGTCTCCGCAACCACGTCTCTCGGCGATTGCAGCATGACCTCCTCTACAGCCGTCCGGCCGCCGTACAGAAGGCGATAAAGGCAGTCCCGAGCCGGCCGAGAGTTCATATCCCAACTCACCGACTGGTCCTTTGCGGCCAGTCTCAACCTGCTGAATGTTCTGATGTAATCGTGCAACCTCTCCGGGCAGGCAGCCACGAGCGTCGCCAGCCCAAAAAAGGCAGCCTCAATCTCAGCAAACAAGATCGCGTCCGGATGGAAAGAGCCTGACTCCAGCTCCGAAAGAAGGCTGTCTGCAACCGAGAAACCGCTGTCAATCGGTCCGGCAAGATTGGCGCAGCCGACCAATCGTGCTTTCCGGAAACCCGATTCCAGCAGAGACCAGTAGTCATCTCTATCCCAGGCGAAGGGTTCGCCGGTACCAGTGGGCGCTACAGTCGGTGGAGAATCCGGGATGAAAAGAAGCAGGTAGAGGGCGCAGAGAAGCGCCAAAATCGCGAAGCACCGTTTAGTCCAGCGATGTCTCATGCGTTACTAACCGTGCCTTTCACGAGTTTCCTGAGGTCTGTGAGTTCTGCTGTTTCGGTCTCCGTCATTGGGTAACCCGAAATCAATCACTATGGTATTGCCCCCAATGTGGAATGTCAAAAACAAAAGCCGGCCTGGCGTCGGGACAAAGGCCGCCGGCTGGCCGCCTGGAAAAACCGCAAAAACCAAATCTTGGCAAGTTTATCCGAAAACCCGATATTGTGGCAGCATTTCTCGTGGGAGTTGCAGTATACGCGGTCATCGGCTGCCGGTTTCAGGACCGGCCGAGGCCGGGCCGGTTGACGCATCTGAGGTATTTATGAGTTTCTTCCTGATCGTGATCACTGTTTTGTCTCTGATGTACGGCTATATCGGGTGGCGGCTGATCGTGCCGGCCGCTTTCAGTCTGCCGGTGACTATCCTTTTATGGGTTTTACTCGCGGTATTGCTGGTTCTGCCTGTCGTGCCGACGGGCCTGCAGATGCGCGGTTACCAGGGAACGGGAGTTGAAATCATTGCATGGATAGCGTTTCTGAGTTTTGGCTTCCTGACTCTGTTGTTCGCCATCCTGCTGACGAAGGACCTTTTTGTAATCCTTGCCACCGCCGCGCAGAAAACGATGCATTTTGTGGAGCATGTTTTCAACGGAGGCTCGGCTTCCGTCAATCAGGTGGACCCGAGCCGCCGCCAACTCATAACGAATTGGGTCCACCTCGGCATTCTCGGTGCCACCGCCGCCCTGACCGGCTATGGCATATTCGAGGCTTTGCGCGCCCCGAAGGTAGTCGAAGTAACGATTCCCATCGATAACCTTCCTGACGATCTCGACGGCCTGCGCATCGTACAGATAACCGATATCCATGTGAGCCACACGGTCAGACGCTCGTTCGTGCAGTCAGTCACTGATACGGTCAACGCACTCAGTCCGGATCTCATCGTACTGACCGGCGATCTGGCCGACGGCCCGGTCCGACAGCTCCGCGACGAGGTGGCGCCGCTGGCCGACCTCAGAGCTCCCCTCGGCTCGTTTTTTGTCACGGGAAATCACGAGTATTACTCAGGCGTTAAGGAGTGGATCGAAGAAACCGCCCGGCTGGGTTTCACTGTCCTGCTTAACGAACACAAGGTAATCGAGCGCGGCTCGGCGCAATTGCTTCTGGCGGGAGTGACAGACTCAGGCGGCGGCCAGTTTGACCGTGAACATATTTCCGACCCGCAAAAGGCGCAAAGCGGCGCTCCGACATGCCATGCCAAAGTTCTTCTGGCCCATCAACCCAGGAGTATATTCGCGGCGGCGCAAGCCGGATATGATTACGTCATATCCGGTCATACGCACGGCGGGCAGTATTTTCCCTATCACTTTCTCGCGGCCCTGACTCAGCCTTATATATCAGGGCTTCACGAGCACGGTAACACTCGCATCTATGTCAGCCGAGGTACCGGTTACTGGGGTCCACAGATGAGAATCGGCGCTCGCTCGGAGATCACAGTACACCGGTTGACTTCCGCCTGATATCACGAAGAGCATTGGGGAAATGACACATAATCGCAACAGGCGCATGCAATTTGTCTCGGACAAGTTGATAGAACAGATCGTCCAGGGCAAGAAAACCGCCGGCGCTGCACTGCTTATCATGGCGAAAACCATCCAGAAATCAATTGCTATTGTATGGAGTGTGTTGTATTTTGAGGTAGACAGCGACTCGCTCGGTTGACGGCATCCACAAACCAGACAGACCCGGTATTTGAAATTCCCAGAGTTCGGTTACATGGATAACTCGTTTTTCGGGAAAATCGAGGTTATTGATATAATGCTGTCAACGCCGAGCGCGCAGGCTGCGACTATTTAGACATCAATTACACGTGTTGTTCACATAAGAACAGGAAGACCCTATGAAAAAAAAGGTCAAACTGAAAGACGGTCGCGAAGTTCTTATTCGCGAGATGAGGCAAGACGATACCGATCGGTCTCTGGCATTCTTCCTGGCCCTGCCCAGGGAGGACGTGACCTATCTTCGCCGCGATGTCACCCGGCGCGAGGTTGTGGAACAGAGAATCCGCGCCATGGCATCGGACAGAATCGTGAGACTGGTGGCAGTCGCGGGAGATGAAATCGTTGCGGACGGCGCACTGGAACTGGAAGCCCAGGGTTGGAGTGAGCACCTGGCGGAGATAAGGCTGGTGGTGGCGCGGCCGTATCAGCGCAAGGGGCTCGGAACACTGATGGCCCGCGAACTCTACCTGCTCGCGGCCAGCAAAAAGGTGGAAGAAATCATCGTCAAGATCATGGGACCCCAGGAAGGCGTCCAGAACATCTTCAAACGACTTGGTTTCCATCCCGAAGCCGTACTGCATCACTACGTAAAAGATATCAGCGGGACCAAACAGGACCTGGTAGTGATGCGGTGTAACCTCGAAGAGTTATGGCAAAAACTCGACGACCACGCTATTGATTCCGACTGGCAGCGTACACGTTAGATAGCCCCGAGCGCCTTCTATACACACCAGACGACGCCGGTCTGTGGAAGCGACGGCAAGAAAAATCACCACGACAGCAGGCGTTTCGTCTCTTCGGAGACTTTGCCCCAGTTTTGCTCGCATCGCTGGTGGGCCTCGGCGCAACTGTAGACTTCCCACTGAAGGCCGATCTGATCGCAAAGGTCAAGCAGCTTTCTTCTGATGCGCATAGCCCCGGCAACCGTCCTCAATGGTCTGGTATATATCTCGGTCAGCGCTTCCAAATGTACATACTCGGGAACGTTTTTCATCTCCAGATGATAAAAGGGCCACTTTTCCATGTAGGGTTCAAAGACCCTGTTTTTAGCGTAAATCCAGAGTACGATGAATGTCACGCCACGGGTGAGAGCGTCAATCACGTTATACAGGTGACCGCGCTTGGCCCAGAGTTCGGGAAAGAATACAAGATGCTCGTGAACCGCTTCGTGGTAGCGTCTCATCAGTTTTTTCTGTTCTCGGTCAGCATAGACAAGCTTCTGCTGCAGAAGCCGCTTGACGCGGTTATCGGTGTCAAAGAGTATTTGCGAATTCTCCTGATGCCACCTTTCAATCTGGCTCCAGAATGCCGATGGCACACCTGCCTTCAGGGCCTTCTCGTAAGACACGACCGGAATATCGTAAGAAACTCCTTTGTAGCCGGTCCACCCGACTCCCACCAGGCGGCCCAGCCGCTTGACGGCGTCGCTATGGGCATAGACTGTGAGATCGAGGTCGGAAAACTCGTCGCCGAAGCGGCGACCAATGGATCCCGTGCCGAGAATACCGACCACACCCTGAAGCCGTGATACTTTCGCGGCGATGGTTTTGCCGGCCTTCAGAAATGTCGGATAACGGTTCTTTCCCCTGTAAGGTCCTGCCACAAATCACCTCCGGAAGCACATACTCCGTCGACCAGCCAATGGATTGTGATGCATGCCCTGCAAAATACGTCTGACGGCGGCAGGGGTCAAAATAAAAGCAGCCGTTATATCATCCGGCGCCAACCAGGACGGCGGGCAAGATCTTATGCGGGCAGCACTATAGATGCGATATGCAAGAATGCCGCCGCAGCCGGCTGTCCCACAGGTTCCCATTACTGCAATCGCATTTGTTTATGCCGACCGAGCACGGCGAGCAGCATCAGACCAATTGTAGCCGCCAGATAATAAAACGGCACACCGGCCGCAACCGCTTCGACGGTTGCGCCGCGATAATCAAAGACCGTTGTGCCACCCTGGACACTGATATACCACAACAGCAGATACACCACTTCGAACATCCGGCTGCCGTTGGTCCAGACGCCCAGCGCGAGGGCCAGCGTCGGAACAAACAGAGCACCGATAAGCGGCGCATACAGGTACTGCCAGTGTCCGGCGAGAAGGGTACGCATCATAAATCCGGCGGCCAAAACGGCCGCGATAGCCACTCCGGCCACCCACGTGGCGGGTAGCTGGCGGCGAAGAGGATAAGGCGCGGAGAAGACAATCTGGTGTGTCTGATGACGCAGCTCCAGGTTTCCCATTTTCGACCAGACCAAGATCGGCCATAGCCATGCCGCCGCAAAGAGGATCTGGGCCGCTTTTTCCAGCGGGACAAGCGGTGTGGCAACGATTAGCCCGATAGCGCCGACATACCACCACCAGCCATGGCCCTTGACCATAAGGGTTAGTTCCATCCTGACGATTGACAGGAAACGAGTATGTTGCGTGCGCTTGTCGAGCGGGGTCAACTCAACCGCCCGACGGCCGGCAGGGAGTGCGGCAGCCTCCCTTTCTTCTTTGTCCCCGGTTCGGACTGCCGAGCCCGGCAATCTGATGAGCCTGGCAAGCCTTCGCAGCGGCGCCTCGCCGCGCCTGGCCAGAATAGCGCCGCCGGCCGGGTCGAAACGGTTAAAAACAGCGGCCGCAATCATCACCGGAATGACTCCCAGTGCCACCCAGAGCAGACGCTCTAAGATAATCTCCGGCGTCCATTGAATGCCATCCCAGGTAAACCGCGTGACATTACTGGCATCGACGGGACCTATCACTCCGAAAATGCCTTTACTGATATCGGCTCCAGCGTCAATCAACTGCTGTTTTATATCGTAGACTATTCTTGCCATGCCGGCAAAGTCAAAGGTGAATGCCGGCTTGCCCCCCATAACGAACTGCTGGGTGGATGAGCCGATCAGGAAGGGCCCCCATATGAAGAAGTAAATAATATTTCCCAGGCCGCCCCGCAGCAAAGGCACGCTTTCGAACAGCACCGCCAGGGCCCCGACAAACATCAAGGCCGGAAAACCCATCATCCAGATAGGCGTCCACAGCGCCATCAGGTCGACATGGGCTACTTCAGCCCGCACGATCTGCATAAGTGGCGCGATCACTGAAAGTACTCCGAGAATGACGCCCAGCACCAGCACATTGCTGAGCCATTTGCCGGCCATATACAGCACCTTCCCCAGAGGGGTGGTGGCGATGACCTGACCGACGCGGGTCTCGTAGTCCCGGCCGATGGAGTTCTTTACCAGGTAGAAACCGATCAGCGTTAAAAGAGTGGCAGCCGTGACGCCAAAAAGCGTTCCCACCCATGGCGAATTGTAAAAGCCGCGATGGCTGGCCACTACAAATGACGTGTACGGCGCGCTCAGGGGCGGCACAAACAGGTAACCGGCGAACAGCGCCAGGCCGATGACCACTACAAAGCTGGACCGCCGGATACGGTCAAGAAAATCAGCACGCACCAGATGGTAAAGCTGGTAAACGAGCATTACTATTCCGCCCTCTCAGCGTTGATCGGAGAGCCGTTCGCGTCTGAAATGCAGTACAAATAGGCGTCCTCAAGCGACGGTGCCAGACGCCGCGCTCCCCCGTCCGGGGGAGCATCGGCCACCACTCTCGCATGCACGCCGTCGCCGCGCCGAATGGTGGTGCTGACAAGATATCGCTTTCTGAACGCCATTAAGTCATCGCTTGGTATGACGCATTCCCATGTCTTTCCCTCTACCAACCGCAATAACTCTTCGGGAGTGGCGTGCCGCAGCAGCCGTCCTTTGCTTATCAGAGCGATTTCTGTCGCCGCCGCCTCCACGTCAGAGACTATATGAGTGGACAGAATGACAATTCGTTCGCCGGAGAGGTCCGAAAGCAGATTGCGAAACTGAACGCGCCCTTCCGGGTCAAGGCCGACCGTGGGTTCATCGACAATAAGCAACCGCGGATCGTTCAGTAAGGCCTGGGCGATACCGACTCTCTGCTTCATGCCTCCGGAAAACGTGCCCAGGGAACGGCGGCGGACATGGGTCAGGTCGACCAATTCAAGGAGTTCGTCAATTCTCCTGCGGGCGATTCTCCAACCTATACCCTTGATTGCCGCCATGTATCGCAAAAATTCCAGGGCCGTCAAATTCGGATAAACACCAAAATCCTGCGGGAGGTATCCAATCACCCGGCGGACTTCATTGGGGTTTTCCGCAATATCGACCCCGGCCCAGCGGACCATCCCGCTGGTCGGTCGCGTGACCGTGGCCAGGATATTCATAAGTGTTGTCTTGCCGGCGCCGTTGGGCCCGAGAAGGCCCAGGACACCGGTCTGCAGCGACAGACTGAAATCCCTCAAACCCCAAACGTCGCCTTTGTAGTGTTTGCTTACGTCTTGAATTACAAGCTCCACCGGCACTCCTATATCATGTATTGAACTGGGAAACACTCAGGTAGCTGTCTTCATATACGACAGTCAGGCCGACAATGTTTCGTCCGGTGCTTACTTGCAACGGCAAGGCAAAGAGCGACCGCAGAGTACCCTTTATCATCTCAAGCGGCAAGTACTTTCTCAAAACTTAAGCGCGCTGTCGGCGCAACTTGTCCGGGACGGTTTCGTAGTTTTACTTAGCTAGCACAATCCCTAAGGAAACGCAAGGAGGAGTGATGTTTAAAAGTAGAATTTTCCAGATTTCCCTGATCTGCTTCCTGTTCGCGGCGGCCGTCGCAGTTCAGGCAGAACGGGACGTGATTACCAAGGTTTTTCCTGCCAGAGAAATGGTCAAGGTCAATACGATTAGCGGGGATCTCGTAATCGTCCAGGCGAAAGGCAACGAAATCTCCGTTGATATAGAATACGATATTCGCCCTCGCGGCTCATTCGAGCCCGTTTTCAAAGAGAGAAAAAGCAGTCTGGTGATGTCCGAAGAATTTCACGGCCACAGTAATTCGGGTCGGATTACGTGGACGGTCAGCGTTCCCGAGGGAACTACGGTGGACTTCAATACCGCCTCGGGTGACATGATGGTCGACGGCTTCAGCGGGGAAATTCGTTCCTCGACGGCCTCGGGCGACCACGATATACGGAACTTCAAAGGGGAATTAGAGATCTCGACGGCGTCCGGCGATTTCGATATTCGCAACAGCGAAGGCATTTTTGATCTTTCCACCGCCTCGGGCAATGTCGAAATAACGAATTGCCGTGGTGAAATAGACGCTTCATCAGCATCGGGAGATATCGATATCAGCGGTGTTATCTTCAATGAGGATTGCTCGTTCTCGAGCGCGTCCGGTGATGTCTATGTTGAACTGGCGGAGACTCCCAAACATGACCTCGAGTTGTCATCGGCGTCCGGCAACTCGGTCCTTAATTTCAACGGGCACCCGATTGAGGGGCATTTCGAGTTCGTGGCTAAGTATCGCCATGGGGACATTGAATCGCCGATCGATTTTGATGATGAGGAGACCTTCCGTAATCCCGGCGACCGGGAGCGCTATGTCAGAAAAACCTTTTCCAGGGGTGACAAACCCTACATTTCCATAAGAACGGCGACAGGTGAAGCCGTACTGGAGGAAAGCTGAGTCTGATCGACCCGCTTTTCTACCACCACCCCATCTTCAGTCGTGCGGCTCTTTCCATATCTTGTCCGGGCTTGCCGGCTCCGGCTGGTCCGGTCCGAGATTGTCGGGAGATATTTTTGTGTAGATGAAATTCTCCGGCGGAACCGGACAATCATGAAGCCGGCGGAGAAGGGCCAGTTGCCCAATATGGGTCATTGTATCGGACAGAGGTCCCTGAAGCAACTGCTCATAAGTGATCCCGGCCGGTCGGCTGCCCGACTGGAAGTGATCGCGTAAACTTGCCAGGAGGTCGTGCAGGCGGAGTACTTCCGCATCGAAGGACGACAATCTCTCGGGATGCCATTCACCACCCACAAAGAAGGTTCGAGCATATCCCAGAACATTGGTTATATGGTAGACAAGCTCACGGGGCGTGCGCACACCTCGCTTAGCCCTGAAATTCGCGAAAGACGGGGGCGCCCCGCGCAACGCCTTTTGTGTGCGGTAGGCCAGCGCCGCGAGATAATGCGTCAGAAAATCGCGCTTAACCGCCGCCGCAGTTTCATGTTCCATAGTCAAACATAGGAACTTATCGGTCTACTTTCAATAGAGAACAGGCGACCACTTCGCAATGCGGGGCGGAAGCCGCAGGACAACAACTATACGATTTCTTTGTATCCTGCTCGGTGGTAGTCCAACTCGCCGAGGCCCTGTTCGGTTGCCATCACGATATACCGGATATCCTGCCCTGTGCGGCCCAGGAACTCACTGGCGCGTGAATCGGCCGCCACCTGGTCGGTGGCGCAGATGACGGAGTTGCGAATGACAACATCATCGAGCGAGCCGCCCTCCGGGCCGTTACGCATCAGCACCCGGGTAGCATCGACCACCGTCAGGGTCGGCCTGAAATAGGCCCCCAGATCGACAATAGCCTGGTCCAGCCGGTCGTGCAATGGACTGCGGTTGCCACCGATGATCCCGAAGAAATTCTTCATGCCGGCGCTGCCCAACACCAACCCATGATGTTTGGCAATGGGCATATTGATGAGCCGGTCAATCTCGAAGATATGCTCCAGTACCGGCCAGTCCTTAATAAACCGACCATTGAGATCGGTCTCGAGAAAATCCCCGTGGTGCACGAGCAGGAGCCTGCCCCCGTTTTGTTCGGCGGCCGCCCGGATGCCTGACCGGGCGAACGTACGCTGCGGGCTCTGCGTGCCGTAATCGGTCACGAAGACTTCGGATGCACCGGCGGCCCGGCACTGGCGCACCATCTCCCCCACGACCACCGGATTGGTATTGACGGCCTGCTCCGGGACGCGGTCCCAGGCGACATTCGGTTTCAGCAGTACCCGCTCGCCGCTTTTGACAAAGCGTTCGATGCCGCCGATGGCATCGAGGGCGGCACGCGTCGCCGCCGCGTGGTCTTCGTTTGTGGCCAGAGTGATTTTGGGCAACTGCGGGTCGGGCGGGATTTCGAAATCCGGTTTGGCGGTTGTCGCTCTGTCGAATGATCCGGATTGGCAGCCGCCGGTCAACAATCCGGTCTTGCCGGCCACGGCGACGAAAGCGGCGGCCTTCCCTGCCTTTTCGATGAACTCACGGCGCTTCATAGGCTTGTGTCCTCATGTGTTATGAGGACAATATATATCTGTGTGTGTCGTACGGCAAGCGGGAAAATCGGCCTAATGGTTTGAGCTTCTTTGGGATACAGCGAAATGGGTTCGTTTTCTCGTTTTATTTATTGGGCCCTCCGGTTTGGTAGCGAATCTGCGAATCCGGCCTTGATGTAGTACTCCACAAAGGGGAACGGAGAAAGAAACTGTGCGGGGTTGGTGGTGGTTTTGTGGGGGGGTGGGCACCGCGAGGATCTTGTATATAGCGCGGCGCTCAGGCGTCAGCAGTGAGTGGGCCACGCGACCAAATCTCGGGTTTCATGTCGGCCGTGCTCCCTCGGAGCCCGAGTTATAGAAACTGGCCACTCATTTCGTGATCATGAAAAAAGGAAGCTATTCTTCAAGAAACGAGATGACTAAGGAGCGAAGGGCAGCCATATCTTTGATCTGGCATTCCCATATGATGAGCGTTCGCCAGCCTATGAGATCCAAGTCCCTTCTATGTTGCTT
>JAOUEU010000110.1 GCA_029858555.1 Candidatus Zixiibacteriota bacterium | reverse complement strand
AGTGTCATGCCCGCCAGCGACATGAGTAAAGCCGCCACCACCTGACCCGAGGCGCGTTCCTGTCGGCCGCCCGTTGCCAGCAGGTACAGTGAAAGCACTACCGGCGACGCGGCGAGGAAAAGTATCTGTACTACATCCCCCATATGCCACGGCGAAAAAATATAGTAGGCGCTGTGAGGGTTCTTACCGGTTAGAAACAGCAGGTATCGCGAATACTCGAAGTCCATGCCGGCCCGCAAATAGGCACCTGCCAGCAGGGCCACCCAACTCAGCAGTGCCAGTCCCACCGGGAGAAAATGCCCGCGTTCTTTTTTGTGAAACGTGAGATAGACTGCAGCCGGCACCAGGTAAAGCAGAGTATGCTGGACCGTGCCGCCGATGAGCACCAGTGCCCAGATTGCGGCGAGGCGACGCCCGCTGAATCTTTCGCCGATTCTGACAGCAAGAAATGCAAACCAGATGGTGACGGTAATCACCACCGGCTCCATGCCCACAAAGCCAAAATAGAGAAGCGTCTGCGGCCCGCAAAAAAGCAGCAAAAACAAGGGAAGGCGCATCCTCTTGTCAGAGGACAATGACTGTGCCAGTTTGAAAGCGCCGAGGATGGACAGAAACGTGCACCCAAAGCCAAAAAACTTCCAACCGTAAACTCCGGCCGTATTACTGCTCACACCGAATACACTGAGGAAATTATAAAGCAGCGTAAGCAGGGCAGTCCCGCCGATCTCGTGCCAGCGATAGACGACGTGGTCGGCTTGAGCGATTTGCGCTACCCGAAGATTGCCGCCGCCATACACGAATGAATCGAACTGGAACACGAAAGCCAGCGCCAGCAGGATGCCGGTGGCTGCAAACAGTGCTTTTCGGGAATTGAGCAAGGCCGGCATTCTGTCGGCCAGTGGCGGCACGAGCCGCTCCAGCGCCACCAGGGCAACCAGCCATATGATTACATACGCCAGGCTGAGAAAATGCCAGTGAATGAAGGACCAGTGATTTTCGAACAGTTGCCCGCCGACAAGATGGCCGGCGATGAAAAGAAGCGTTATACTCCGCAAAACGTGCAGGCCGAGGCGAGACTGGCGGTCACTGGCATCCATAGGCAACTAGAATTCCTGCCGGCCCTCCAGGGCACGGGTCAGAGTTGCGGAGTCGGCGAATTCGAGATCCGAGCCGACCGGAAGACCACGGGCAATCCGGGTGACCCTGACACCCATCGGCTTAATCAGCTTTGAGAGATATATCGCTGTCGCCTCGCCTTCGACGTTGGGATTGGTGGCAATGATTACTTCCTCGACACCCTTATCCAGCCGTTGCAACAGCTCTTTTATTTTCAGGTCATCGGGACCAATGCCGTCCAGCGGGGACAGGCGCCCCCCAAGAATGTGATAAAGTCCGGTGAATGCTTCCACTTTCTCCATTGCGGCCGCGTCTGAAGTCTCTTCGACGACGCAGATAATGTCTGTCCGGCGGTTCGGATCACTGCAGATATGACAGGGGTCTGTCTCCGAGATATTGTTGCATACGGAGCATAATCCCACCCTGTCCTTTACCTCCCGGATCGTATCAGCCAGTTCGTAGGCTTCTTCCCTGGACAACTTCATGATATGGAAAGCAAGCCGCGTGGCCGATTTGCGGCCGATACCGGGCATACGGGCCAGCCGGTTAACCAGTTTCTCAACGGATAGGGCCGATTTGAACATCTTTGCCTTTCGTCTTATAAGGGCAGGTTCAGGCCGGGGATGTTCAGGCCTCCAGTAAGCGCCGACATCTGCTCCTGCTGGATTTCCTGCACTTTCTGGCGGGACTGGTTGACGGCGGCCACGATCAAATCCTGAAGCATCTCGACATCGTCCTTGTCGACGACTTCGGGATCGATGGTGACCGAGACGATTTCCTGCTTTCCGTTTGAAACCACCTTGACCATGCCCCCACCGGCCGTTCCCTCGACTTCAATTTGCTCGAGCTCAGCCTGCATCTGCTGCATCTTCGCTTGCATCTGCTGGACCTGCTTCATCATATCTCCAAGACCACCTTTAGCCATGTTCTACTCCCTTGTTAGAATTGCGGTCACTTTACTTTTCGTATTCCGATGACCTCGCCATCGACTCTCTCGATCAGCTTTTTCAATCTGGGTGAGTTTTCCACCAGCTTATCCACATCCTCTTTTGAGAGCGAATTGTTGCCTAACGAGTTTGACGGCCGGTTCTTCTCAGGATCAATCTCAAATTTTATACTCAGATTGGACTTGTAGTGTTCTCTCAGTGTGCCCAGTATCAGGTTCAGATTGTCAGCCTTTTCGACGACCTGTTTGTTCGTGGATCCGGCGGCCGGAAAGACCAGCCGCAGCGTGTTGTCCTTCACCTGACGAACCTCACCCATGCTCATGAGCGAAGCGAGCATCTGGCTGCGCTGCCGCAGCAGGTTCAGGAAATTGTCCCATCCGGATTCAATGACCGGCAGGTTGACCGGTCTTGAGCCTAACCCCGGCGACAGGCCCTCGATAGAAAGGCCCGAGGGCTCCGAGGCGGCGCCGGGAGCAGAACCAGGCTGAGTGTCGGCCAAGCCGGAGGTCAGGATGGGTCGGTCACTCTTTTTTTTTTCGGCGGCCCCGAATAAATCGTCGGATTGGGCCGGCTGACTGCGCTGGAGATGTTCCAGAATATCCTCAAAGCGGACGGTGGCTTCCATCTCCGCCATCTTTACCCCGCTCATCTCGAGCGCCAGCCGTTCGTCGAGACCTTCTCGCAGATCCCGGTTAACATCAGCGCCGATCTTCATCAGGCGGATGATGTCGCCGACCGAGAAGTACTGGGACTGCTCGCGGTACAGGTCCCATTGGTCGGCGCTGAACTCGGACAGGTCGGCCGCTTCCCTGTTAGTGGCCAGCACTAGCAGTATCCGGAAGTGCTCCAGAAGTTCTGTCATAAAGTCGCGAGCATCGACTCCCGCCTCGAATACACGGTCCAGTATATTCAGAACCGCTTTGCTGTCTCGCGAAGCTACGGCGGTGGTGAAATCGTACAGCATCTGCTTGTCGACCAGCCCCAGGGCGGCTATCACGTCTTTTTCGGTCATCTCCTGCCCGGCGTAGGCGGCGATCTGGTCCATCAGCGACAGCGAATCCCTGACCGAGCCGTCGGCTTTGCGCGCAATCAACTTGACGGCGGCATCATCGATTCTGATATTCTCTTTTCTCGCGATGTTCTTCAGATGACTCACCAGGTCACCCAGACTGACCCGTCTGAAATCAAATCGCTGGGTTCTGGACAGGATGGTCTCGGGCACTTTCAAGGGATCCGTCGTGGCCAGGATGAAAATAACGTGAGGGGGTGGCTCCTCCAGCGTCTTCAACAGGGCATCAAACGCCGGTCCGGAAAGACGGTGCACCTCATCGATGACATATATCCTCTTCTTGCCGCCCGTTGGCAGGTAACGGACATTTTCCCTCAAGGCCCGCACATCATCGACACCGGTGTTGGAGGCGGCGTCGATCTCGAGAACGTCGAGGGACGTGCCGGCCGTAATCTCCCGGCAAACCGCGCACCCACCGCACGGTTTGGGCGTGGGTCCGTCAACGCAGTTTAAGGCTTTTGCCAGCACGCGGGCGGTCGTGGTCTTGCCGGTGCCACGCGGTCCGCAGAAGAGATAACCGGAACCGACCCGGTCGTTCTTCACCGCGTTCTGCAGGGTCTTGGTTACATGCTCTTGCGCCACAATGTCTTCGAATGTCATCGGGCGGTATTTTCGGGCAAAGACCAGATAGCTCATAAGTCGGTAATATAGCAAAAAGACCGGCCGTGCGGAATCATATTTTATCACTAATCTGGCCGGCGCGCACGTCACTATGAAAGATTTCTCCGCGGGAAGCCACTATTCAATTGAGTCAGCACCATTAAATATTAACCGGGCCAGTCGAAGGAAGACCTCCCTTGGATGAATTGAAATTGACCGATCCACTCCGAAATACGTTATATAGGTATAAGAAACCGTCCATGGAGAGGTCTGTATGGTGTGGGTTCGAAGATCGTATTTGGCGAGATTCTCGGTTTATTTTGCCGTGGTGTCGATGATTGCCGGTTCTTTATATGGTGCCGACAAGCAGGTTCAGCAGGGTGGTGTAGGACTTAAGGCAGGTTTTTTGCACAAAGCGACATTTACCGTTAACAAGACTGAATACGATTCCAAGATGGGATTGAATGTTGGCGTGTTTTTCGATGTCCCGGCATACTCACTGACCATGGTGAGTGTTGCCGCCGATTTCCGGGATATTCAGATTCTGGATCACCGGCAGTGGATGCTTGATCTCAGTATCGGGCTGAAGCCGACTATTTACAAAGAGAAATCGCGATTGGCGGTGAAACCGGGAGTCGCCGTTGGTTTCGGGTATTTGCCTGACATCGCATGGCTCAGCAGCACCACCTACCTGACCCTTAAGGCTTCCACCGAAGTATTATTTCTGGTCACCAGGAAATACGCCTACGTAGCGGAGTTCATGGTTTTCAGCGCACCGGTCGGCGGCAACCGTCAGTTGGAAATATCAACCAGCCCCACCATATCATTGAGGCTTGGCGTAATGTATTAGGAGAAACAAGGATGAAAAAAACGCTTCTTCTCCTGTCGGTTTTTCTCGCGGTGGCTCCGCAGGTTCTGCCGCGATCGGTATCTTACGGCATCAAAGGCGGCCTGGCTCTGTCGAACCAGGACTTTGATTACACCGACGTTGGCGATCCCGATTTCGACAACTATATGGGCTTCGAGGTCGGCCTTTTTGCCGAGCTACCCCTGATTTCAAAGGCTTCGGCCGCGGCCGGGCTCAGCTATACCCAGCGTGGCCTGAAGGTCAAGTCCCTGGCGACCGCCTACGCCGGCCGTCCGGTCACGGTTGAAAGTAGAAGCCACCTGGACTATCTGTCGCTGTGGGCGGCCTTGAAAGTGCATCTTGCAGTCGGTTCCGGGCGTACTTACCTGCTGGCCGGCCCTCGCCTGGACCTGAAAATAGGGACGAAAGGCGAGTTCAGCGATCTTTACGATGATTTTTCCGGCTCGGTCTTCGGCGGGACAATCGGTCTCGGGCAGGAGTACTCGGTTCGGGTTTTGACGCTGCTTCTGGAGGTGACCTATAGCATGGATTTCTCCGAGGCCTACACATCCACGCTGCTTACGGTCAAAAACCGATCGTTCGGCTTCCTGGCCGGGGTGAAATTCTGACGGCTCAGCGGCCTCTGACGTCTGACTTATGGGATCCGTCAAAAAAGCGCTTGGCCGACGGCTCGATTTTTGTTATCCTGTTACACTGCCAGAGTTGTTGGACTGGCCGATAAGATAGAATGTAAAAGGCAGGATTGCCCGGGGCAGTAGCTCAGTTGGGAGAGCGCCACGTTCGCAACGTGGAGGTCGTGGGTTCGATCCCCATCTGCTCCATATAGATTTCGACCGCTTCCCGGGCGGAGGCGGTCTGTTCTTTGAAAAACAGGTTAGGCCCCGCTCAAAAGATGATACGGGCGTGACCCGAAAGACCGACTATCTTTGTGCTAGATGGGGAGTTAGCGGTGCCCTGTAACCCGGAACCCGCTATACCGGGGTCGAATTCCCACCCGAGGGTTTAGCAATTGGTCTGTCCGACGGTTAAGCGGTGTTGAGGGTCGGGTCCTGTACAACATAAGCCTATAAACCCCGTCAGGACCGGGAGGTAGCAGCGGTAAGTAGTCCCTTGTGTGTGTTGCAGGCAAGCCCGGTCTGAGCTGGCTGGCCGAAAGGCGCTCCGAAGGCGGCTCGGAGGTGGGTGCACAATATCCTGAGACCCTCTGCTGTGGCAGCAGAGGGTCTTTCTTTGCCTCTTTCAAGGCCTTCGGTGACGGCCGTCGTTACCTCTTGACAAAGGGGCACCACCGCCACTTTTTTCTGTACACGACCGGCACAATCCTGCAAGAGGTGACTACCTTGATTGCCGGCCAATAACTGCCCGTTACTCAATTCAGGAAGGGAGTAATTGTATGCGCTGGTTTATGGTTCTGTCAGCGATGCTTGCCCTGGCGGCTTTTGGCGCCGTGGCAGGCGACGAGGCCCCGTGGTTTGACATGGAAAACTGCGAGATGTGCAGTCCTCTGATGAACGATCCGGAACTGTTGCCGAACGTGGCATGGGAGCACTACAATATTGCCAATGGCATAGTCACGGTCACGACCGTTATGGACGAACACAGGGCTTCGTGGGACAAGGTTGTGGCGAAGATGGACGCCGTCGCCAAAAAGATGGAGGCCGGCGAGCCGGTGAAGCTGTGCGGCATGTGCATGGCCATGGACGACCTCTATAAGAGGGGCGCCAAGTGGGAACAGGTTGAAACGAGATACGGCAGTGTCTCGCTTATGACCTCAGACAAGCCCGAAATGGTTGCCGAAATCCAGGCCTGGGCCAAACGGACCAACGATGAAATGGCCAAAATGGAGGCCGCAGAAGACGTCGACAGCCCCAATGAGTAAATCGTCGGCGTTAACAAGATAGGACAGAAGCCCTCCGCCGGCAACGTGGAGGGCTTCTCTTATGCCTTGGTGACGTTACCTAAGCGGTATCCGGCAAAAAATCACCGGTTCCCTTCCGGCAGGGGTTGCTCCGGCCCTAACTGGCCGTCCTTGATGTCGGCGCGGTAATAGTTGGCACCGCTCACCGGAGCACCGGCTAATCGCCGCAGCATCATAAGCTGCCCCACATGCGTCATGGCATCCAGCCACGGCCCCTGAAACAGGCGCAGCACGGTGTCGCTGTCGGGAGCCTCGACCGCAGCCAGCGCCTTGTCCAGGTCCGCCAGGGCGCTGTGATACCGACTGATCGCCTCTTCCCACGGCACTTCTCCGGAGCGCTCGATCTTTTTGCCCAGGTAACGCTCGCTGGTAGCCTCAACCATAGCCAGCATATGACTCATGATTTGATGAGGAGTGCGCACGCCATTTCCAACATCGAAATCGGCAAACCCGTCCGGCGCACCGGTGAGGGCGTGCTGCGTCCGGTAGGCCAGCGTGGCCAGGTGGCGCCTTAGTACGTCTCGAGAATCCATAATTTTTCTCCCTGTACCCTGTCTCTATTTCGGCTCAATATAACCACCGTGCCGATGTGAAACCAACTTAATTGTGATTCGGCGGACAGGCACCGAATGTTCAAACGCACCAGCGATTGCGTTCCGTTGCTGCTTTTTACCTCTTGCTTACCCTTCGGGCCTGATGTATTCTTGCGGCTATGGCCGGTAACTCGCTCTTTCTCTTGATCTCGGTTCTGTTTTGGGGGATTTCGTACATCGCCATCAAAGTCGTGCTCAGAGAACTCGAACCGGTGGAAATGATATCGGTGCGCTTCCTGCTGGCTGCGCCGACTCTCTACGTAATCATCAGGCTGAAAGGTCTTCGTCTTTGGCCGATGCCAATGAAGGGCAAGTTGATATTTGCGGCCTTTGTGGTTTTCATGCACTTCTGGGTAATGGCGACCGGCATGAAGGAGACTTCGGCGTCCAATACCGCCTGGATTCTGACCACGGCGCCAATCTTCATTGCCCTGCTGTCATGGGCCTACCTGAAAGAGGCGTTTAAGCCGTCACAGTGGCTGGGTCTATTATTGGCCTGCGCCGGCGTGTTTGCCTTGACCTATAACGGTAATCCGGCCAACCTGAGTTGGATACATTCGCGGGGAGACATAATAGTCATTGGCTCGTGCGTGACCTGGGCCGTGTACACTGTAGCTGCCCGCGAACTGACCGCCCGTATCAACCCGCTCGTGGCGACTTTCTGGATGACCGCCATAGCCGGCCTCGTCTTTGTCCCCTATACGGCAGTCGCCAGCGGCGTGCACAGGTTCATGACATTGCAGGCTAACACCGTTATCAGCCTTCTCTTTCTGGGGATATTTTGTCTGGCCGTAGCATTCTGGCTGTGGTCGGAAGGATTGGCGCGGCAGACGGCGGCGGAAGTGGGTGTGTACCTTTATATCGAGCCGCTGTTTACAATGGTCGGCGCCTGGATCTTACTGGGCGAGAGAATAACGATGTGGCTGGTGTTGGGAGCCGTGCTTATCAGTATCGGAGTATACATCTCGGAAAAGTTCGGCCGGATCAGGCTACGGGAGCACGATGTATGATTCTTCCTCGCATCCTTGTTCTGCTGGCAATCGTGTTTTGGGGGTGGACCTTTGTCGCCACCAAGGTTGTCCTGCCGTATGTCACGCCGGTGGAGCTTCTGGGATTGCGCTTTCTTCTGGGGCTGCCCGTGCTTCTGGCAATACTTGCCGCCAAGAAATTGCGCTTCAATTTCACCCCCCGGAGCCGCCGGACCGTTCTCTTCGGCTCGGCCATCATCACGGCCCACTTTCTGATTCAGATTACCGGACTGAAATACACTTCGGCAACCAACACCGGCTGGATTATTTCCGTGACCCCGCTGGTCATCGCTCTGCTGTCGTTTCTGGTCCTTCGGGAAAGAATCAGCCGTTACCAGGTGGTCGCTATCGGGGTGGCCACCATCGGGATATTATGTCTCGTCTCGAGGGGTGATTTTTCAAGCCTGGGATGGCTCAGCAGTATCGGTGACTGGTTAATTCTGGCGACGGCCCACACCTGGGCCATATTCACGGTAGCGACCAGGAATGTGTCACGCCAGTGCCATCCGCTGACAGTCACAGTGGGCGTCCTGCTGCCATCATCGGTGGTCGTGCTGGGGTACATGTTGTTTACTTCAGACTGGAGTAAGTTCCTGCATCTGCCCGCCGACGCCATAGTCGCGTTGATATTTCTCGGTATCCTGGGGCTGGCGGTGGGGCACTGGTTCTGGCAGGAAGGAGTATCGAAGCTGGGGGCGACCCGAGCCGGACTCTTTCTGTACATTATGCCGGTGTCAACGACTGCCCTGGCGGTGCCTTATCTGGAGGAATCGTTCGGGCTGTTCACGGCCGTCGGTGGCATTCTTGTTTTAGGTGCGGTCTTTCTGGCCGAACGGCTTACCAGTCAGATAGCCGTCACGAAGGATCAGGGCTGACGGCACTGCCGGAGTAGCCTGCCTGCCCGCGCCGTCCACTGCGGAAACTGCTATGGTTTCAGCAAATCGCAGGTTCTTCCGATGAATAAAATACTGGACCCACGGGACCACCCTGACGGAGAACGTCGCAGCAAGCGGAAGCCCTTGTGGTCTATAGCGTTTTATGAAGTGCGCCTTGAAATTGCCGATTGACAAACGGTTCATTTTGACTATTATTAAAGTAGTACTTTCCGCTATACTGCAACCCATAGGAGGTAGTATCTTGCAATCCCGCCACGTCACGTCGTTGTGTTCTGCTCGCCGCGGCATAGCTGCCGTTATTATCGCCTCGCTCCTAATCTGGTGTGTGCCGGCCACTGCGATGCCGCCTTCACCTGAGGTTCTGGATATGCTCAGACAGACCGGGCGTCTCCAGGCGTGGATCGAGCAGGAAGCCGCCGCCAGGGCGAAGGGCGTCGATGCCCCGCTGCCCAGGGATATTGACCCCAAGGGCTTGCGAAGTCATGCTCTTCAGATCGATCCCGCCGCCGTGGACACTTTCCGTGCCCTGCTGATAATGGTCGACTTTTCCGATAACCCGGCTTCGGGTGGTTCCGTCTTTGCCCAGGCGGTTGATTTCCAGAATCTGATTTTTTCGAATATCGAAGGTGACGGTCATTATTCTGCCGCGGAATTCTATGTCGAGAATTCTTACGGAGGGTTCGTAATGGAGGGTGATGTGGTCGGCTGGTACCGCATGCCGCAGACATACGCCTACTACGTGGACGGTGAGGCCGGCTTTGGCACTTATCCCCAGAATGCGCAGCGGCTTGCTCTTGATGCCCTGCTGGCTGCTGACCCCGATGTCGATTACTCCGATTACGACGACGACGGTTGGCTTGACGGCGTGTTCATCGTGCATGCTGGTCCGGGTCGTGAATCTACCGGCAGCGACGATATGATCCACTCGCACATGTGGTCCCTTATTTCGACAATCAGCCTCGATGGCACCAGTATCTCACCGTATACCATGGAACCCGAAGAAGCGGGAATCGGCGGCGGGCTGGTCACAATGGGTGTTTTTGCCCACGAGTACGGCCATTTTCTGGGTCTGCCGGACCTTTACGATACGGATTACTCGTCGGAAGGTGTCGGGCGCTGGTCGCTCATGGGCGGCGGCAGCCATAACAA
>JAOUEU010000109.1 GCA_029858555.1 Candidatus Zixiibacteriota bacterium | reverse complement strand
GAGGTGCTGATTGAATCGGCGATAACGGAGGGTGTCCGGGTTAAACCCGGCAAAGAGGCCGGGGGCAACCCTACGATCGCGGTCGGAGCGGTCTTCGGCAAAAAAGAACACCGCAGCCAGTATGGTCTGAGCACTCCGCGCAACGTTACCCTGTTGTCGATGGGGAACGACGTCATCGACGGCACCACCAAGTCCGTGAAAGGCCTGCACTCGAGCCTGACAGCCCTGTTTGTAACTGAAGCCAACGTGAAGCGGCACTTGCCTGACGTTTATATCCAGCGCTGGATGAGCGGCGCCTTTTTTGAGGAATTCAACCCTCGTGAGGTATCCTTGAGGGAGGCCGCTCATATTATCGCCAAGGCCTATAAATTGCCCGATATCGAGCAACTCAGCGCCTATTTCCTAGATCGGCCGCGTCACTATCCGGCGATGGATACGCTCAACAAGGTTGGTGTGGCAACCCCGTTTGACAAGGATGGTGATCTGTTGCCGGGAGTCGTTCTCGGTCTGGAAGGTTTGTATTTCCCGGACGGGCGTGGGCTCACTTCGATGATCGGGGAGATTGGCGGCTCGGCCGAATGGGCTGTCGGCGTTCTGCCTCTGGTCTGGCGCGGCGGCCAGGCGATTGGCATGCTCACCAGCCAGTCGTCGCTGACCCGCAAAGACCTCACTCCGGAGGAACTGTGGAAGGAACGCTTTCATTTTACGGAAGATGAGTTCATGCAGATACAGGACGCCCGTTTTGAGCGCAAACCGTATTTCACTATCGCCGACATTATCGACGATCCCTTCGCCGGGGGCATCAGCGCCTTTGGCGGCATTACCGATAACTATCTTATTCCCAATATGAAGGGAGTCCAGGCCGATCCCGAAACCGGCCGGATCGGGGTAAGCGTCTTAACGGTCAACTCTCTCGGCATAGTCCATCTATGGGAGATGGTGCTCAAGTGCCATCGGAGCCTCAAGCATACCACCGAACTGATGATTTCGCCGAAGGAACGATTGGAGGGGCTCAGCGGCGGTGAACTGGAGGCTGCCATCGGCAAGATGCTTGATGATGAATACACGCGCAAGCGCTACCGGATATTCTTTAATAACGAGTATTACCCGGCCTTGATTCCAGTGCGGGACCAGATGGTGTTGTTGCATAAAGCCGTAGACGCCCTGATTACACGCGGGGCACTCAAAGACAACGACCGGGATATTATTCAGGCAACCGAGCGGCTGGCCGGCAGCTGGTTTATCAACTCCGACTGACGCCGGAGCATCGACCGAGGACCAGCGGAGGCAAAGCATTCGCGTTCGGACATCGCCCGGTCAAACCAGATCTGATACCGCTCTTATGGGACCGGACAGCCTGGCGGCGGAGGGCCGGCAGGTATCCCGAACAAGTAGGCGATCAGGTAACTGACATCGGATACGTTGACTTTTTCGTCGATGTCTCCGTTGGTGTTACCCTCTTCCTGACACGACGGCGCCGGACCGGTCGGTATACCGAAAAGAAAGTCGACCAGGTATGTTATATCGGAGATGTTCACTTTGTCTTCCATATCGCTGTTGGCATTCCCCCGGGCATTCAGGCAGCATCCCACCGGCCCGGCAGTACCGAGATCTTCGACGGCCTTGCGCAGCGCCGTCACCGCGGCAGCATGTTCCATAAACGTAAGCGGAAACTCGAAAAAGACGTACTTGTAACCCGGCCCCAGGTAGCGCCAGCCGACCGGCTGGCCTTCAGCCGCAGACATCGCGTCCCTGGCGTCAAAGGTATAAACAATCTCGGGCATAGCACTGCCCAGGCCGACATAGCTGGCAAAAGGTATCCCGGAAGCCGGAAAAGGCTGGGAATGAGCGCAACTGGCAGTCGAATCCCAGACAAGGTCCGGGTATCCGGTAACCTGACTGTGAGCGCCAATCAGTTCCGACACGACAGTCCCGTCCACCAGCGGCGTTTCCATTAAGTGGCGGGACTGTACATGAAAGTGAGAGTAGTACGCATAATTATCCACGTCAGGGTCGTCATACCAGAACACCGTGGCCTGCTGGGCGTCCCACCAGCGCCCGAATATCACTGCTTTGCCGCCAATTGAGAGGTAGTAAGCCAGCGTATCCAGCAGGCGTTTGCCCATCAACTCATCGACACGACCCTCAGCGCCGATTATCATTATGCCGTAGTCTACCATCTCCACAAGGTTAAGCGTGTCGTAGGCATTGGTGACCAGCCCGGCGGTATCCGAGCAGTAGGTAAAGTCGTAGCCGGCCAGCGCTTCCCGCAGGAACTCGCCGGTGACCAGTTCATTCACAAACCCGCCCCCTTGAAGGGTGCTGCGATTCACCGACAGAATTTTATCCGGCTCGAGCGTCGCCGCCCGCATATGAGCCGGGTCCAGACCGGTAGTGTCGGACCGGTATCCATCAAGATCGACCGCCGTCACATGATAATCGTAGAAATCGGAGCCCAGCGACGGGTCATAGTCGAAGAAGATCGTGTCGGTGACCGCATATGGAAGCGGCTGACCATCGCGAAAAACCGTGTAGTGGTCGAAATCCAGTTCAGTGTTATTCTTACGCCAGATCAGGCGGATGCCGTTGTACACCGGCAGAGCCGTCACGTTTGCGGGAGGTACCGGCACCAGACGCGGAGTAGCGATAAGCTCATCATATGCGACAGACTCAACGCCGTCCGCATTTACAGCCACCACCCGAACTGAGTACATTCTGCCGTCCACCAGACCTCCAAGAACGTAAACTGTCTGGCCGCCCGGCAGGTCGACTCTTGCTTCCGTCCATGGCTTGCCATATTGAGCCCAGTACAGCCGGTAATGATCAACCTGGCCGGGAGTGCCGGCTTCCCAGGTAACCTGAAGTGAGCTGCCGTCGCCGACATCCAAAACCGAGACCATTTCTATAGGAGCGGGGGCAAAACTTGTGACGTAAACGGTTGCCAGCGTCGCCTGAACCATGCGCGTCATGTATTCGAAATTCATGTACACGGCACTGTCTGACGGCTGATGGTAGCGGGTCGAGAAGATACCTTCCTGAACAAAGATGACGGGCCAGCCGTGTTCCTGGAACGGCAGATGATCTGAAGCCGTGGAGCCGCTCATGCCTCCGTAGATGTTCACCAGCGAATCGGCCAGTGACTGCCACAAAAGCGCATAAGCGTTTTCGGCACCGTAATACAGATTTGCATAGTTGTCGTTTTCCCAGTGGGCGATCATGTCCGGGTTGACCATCAAAATAATGTCGTCTCCGCGCATAGCGGCGGCATCGGCGTAATGATAGGAGCCCCACATCCACGACTCCTCGGAATCAAAGGCGATAAATACAAAGGTCATCGGCATGTCGATATCATGCAGTATTCGGGCTATTTCCAAAACACACGCCGTGCCGCTGGCATTGTCGTCAGCCCCGGGGCAGTCGGGCACCGCGTCGAAATGGCCGCCTACGATCACCTGCTGGTCCGGATACACGGAGCCAACCTTATAGGCAATGACGTTATAGCTCTGGCAGGGTATGCGGTCCCATAATTGACTGCCGGTAAATGGGTCAATTTCGACCGCATCGTATCCAAATTCTTCAAATTTAGCCTTGATCCAGTCGCGTGCCGCATAATTGGGCGAGGTACCGGTAAGACGGTATGTAAAGGCCTCCAGGTGGGCCACGTAAGACTCCAGGGAGTCCTGGTCGACATGACTGATCAGTCCATTCAGATCCGGCACCTGCGGTATCTTTATGCTCGCGGCGGTCTTGGCCGGTGTGTATCTGATCGGCAGGGACTTGTCGCGAAAGGGAAACACGTCCACCGGTTCTCCGGACAGGCTCGCTACCCCTTGTTCAACCAACAAGACGCGAATTCCACCCTCTTCAAAAATTACAGGGTAGCGGGCCGCGTTCTTCCCGTCGTACCGCTTGTCGAGAACCAGCTGCTCCCGGCTTACGTCTGCGGCAAGGTGACCCGTCTCAAGACCCGACCGACGCAGCCTGTCGGCACCGGACGCATCGACCAGGACCAGGTAACCATCGGGCAACCATATCAGACCCTCAGCGCCGGTGGCTGTCAGTCGTTCGGCGTCTTCTTGGCTGCTGATGGTCACTCTGAACAGGTCGGCGGCAAAGCCGCTGACCGACAACAAGATTATTGATAGAAATATTATGGACAAACGGTACATAGGCCACCTGTTGCTGACGTGACAAAGGAGGTGAATTGTGTCTTCTGCCAATAATATACCGAACCTGGTGATTCTGTAAAGACAAATCCTCCCCCTGGAGACATCTTGATTCGTGCGGTCGGTTACACCTTGAAGGAGAGGACCAAAGAAAGACCGGGCTGCCCGACAGTTTGCAGGCGGCCCGGCCGTAGAGTCTGCGAAAATCTCGGCGCACGTTACTCGGAAGGGCAGGCCGGCGGCGGCGGACCGGCAGGTATCCCGAACAGGTAGGCGATCAGATAGCTGACGTCGGAAACGTTGACCTTTTCCTCGCCGTCACCGTTGGCGTTGCCTTCTTCCCAGCAGGCCGGGTCCGGTCCGGTGGGTATGCCGAACAGGAAATCCACCAGGTAAGTCACGTCGGATATATTCACTTTATCCTCGCCGTCACCGTTGGCGTTTCCGCGACTGTAGAGACAGCAGCCAACCGGCGGTGGAATGCCCAGGTCCTCGGCGGCCTTGCGCAGGGCGGTCACCGCAGTCGCGTAGTCCATAAACGAAAGCGGAAATTCAAAGAAGACAAACTGGTAATCGCCCCCCAGATTGCGCCAGCCGACAGGTTGACCCTCCGCCTCGGCAAGACCATCGCGGGAATGATATGTATATACGATCTCGGGACCAGGGCTGGCAAGGCTGACATAGCTGGCAAACGGCACTCCGGAAGCCTTCAGCGGCGCCGAGTGAGCGTTGGTGGCCAGCGAATCCCAGGTCAACTCCGGATACCCGGTAACCTGGCTGCCGGCCCCGACGAAATCCGACATCATTGTCATACCGATCAGAGGCGTCTCCGTGAGAGTCCGAGATTCGATCCCCAGATAAGAGCAATAGGCATGGTTCTCGTTAGCTGGATCCGTGTAATAGAAAGTGTCCGCTACCTGTGTCGCCCACCAGCGGCCGAAGACGATAGCCTTCCCACCTATTGAGAGATAATATGCCAGGGTGTCCAGCAGGCGTTTGCCGGTCAGTTCGTCGGCCCGACCCTCGCCGGCAATGATCAGTACACCGTAGTCTATGATGTCAAACAGGCCCAGAGTATCCTCAGTAATGTCCATGATTCCAACGGTATCGGAGTAGTAGGTGAAATTGTAGCCCCAGAGGGCATCACGCAAGAACTGACCGGTCGCCACTTCGTTAACGAAGGCACTGAACTGATTGTAAGAGCGGTTCACGGACAGTATTTCATTCGGGCGAAGGTCCGCGGCCCGCATATAGGCCGGCTCCAGGCCCAGCGTGTCGGATTGATAACCATCGGCATCAACAGCCATAACCTGGTAGTAGTGGAAATCGGTGCCAATCGCCGGGTCATCATCGACAAAAGTCGTGTCGGTCGCCCAGCCGGGAAGCAACTGGCCGTCGCGGGCTATCAGGTAATGATCAAAATCCAGCTCGGTATTATTTTTGCTCCATTGGAGTCGGACGCCGTGGTTAACCGGCAGAGCCGCCAGTCCTTCTGTCGGCGGGGGCACCACGCGAGGTGTCGCCATGACCTCGTTGTACCCGATCGATTCGTATCCCTCGGCATTCACCGGGACTACGTGGACGGCGTATTCCGCTCCGTCCACAAGGCCGGTAATAAGGTACGTTGTCTGGCTGCTGGGTAAGTCCACCCAGGTTTCTGCCGAGGGTGTGCTTACCGGATAATAGTACAGCCGGTAATGGTCAGTCTGGCCGGGCGTGCCTGTTTCCCATGTCGCTTCAAGTGCATTTCCATCTCCCGCATCCAGCACGGAAAGAAGTTCGACCGGCTTCGGGCAGAACGTAGTCGTATAGACGGTGGCCAGCGTTGCCTTAACCATGCGCGTCATGTATTCGAAATTCAGGTAGGCTGAACTGTCGGTCGGCAAGTGATAATTGGTTGAAAAAACACGCTCCTGCACGAAGATGACCGGCCAGCCGTTCTCCTGAAACGGCAGGTGATCCGAAGCAGTGGCGCCACTCATATAGGCATCAATCCCTACCAGGGAATCCGCCAACTCTTTCCATAAGGCGGCGTAGGCTTCCTCTTCGCCATAGTACAGGTTGGAGTACAGATCGTTGTCCCAGTGAGCGATCATATCCGGATTGACCATCAGGATGATATCGTCTCCGCGCGCCGCGGCCGAGTCCGCATAATGGTAAGAACCCCACATCCAGGATTCCTCAGAGTCAAAGGCAATGAAGATAAATGTCATGGGCAGGTCGATGTCGTGCAGGATGCGGGCTATCTCCAAAACGCACGCTGTGCCGCTGGCATTATCATCCGCCCCCGGACAATCAGGCACAGCATCAAAATGCCCCCCGACAATTACCTGTTGATCCGGGTAGGTCGTGCCCACCTTGTAGGCAATTACATTATAGCTCTGGCAGGGAACCCTCGCCCATAACTGACTGCCGGTAAACGGATCAATAACAACTGAGTCGTAACCAAATTCTCCAAATTTGGCCTCGAGCCAATCCCTGGCCGCATAGTTGGAATCGGTGCCGGTCAACCGATGCGTAAAGGCCTCGAGGCGCAGCACATAAGATTCCAGCGAATCCTGGTCGATCTGGCCTATCAACTCCACGAGGCCGGGCACGCCGGGCGCGGGCATGCCCGCAGCGGCCTTGGGTTGGCTGTATTGGATCGACACCGGACCGTAGCGCAACGGAAATACCTCAACTCGCTCTCCCGCCAGGGCCTCTACACCCTGCTCCACAAGCAAGATTCGCAACTGATTGTCCTCGTACAGCACCGGAAAACGGGCCGTGTTCAGACGGTCGAAGCGACCGTCCAGGGCCAACTGACCCCGGGTAACGTCGACCGCAAGGGGTATAAGATCGAGGCCGGACTGACGCAATCTCTCGGCCACAGCCGCGTCGGCCAGAACCAGATAACCGCCCGGCACCCAGAGCAATGCCTCGGCACCCGTTGCGAGCAGTTTGTCGGCGTCAACCTGATTATGCAGAGATACTTTGAACAACTCCCCGGCGACAGCGCTGCCGACCAACAGAATCACAGTCAGAAGCAGGGCGCAGATAGGCATAAGGCGCATAAAATCCTCCTGTATGGTGATCGTCGAGCGGAGCGTGTAACTATAACAATATAAACGGAATTACAGATCTGTAAAGAGAAAATCAGGAAACAAGACACGTTAGTCCACTGATTCAACTATCAGGAGCGCCGACCAATGCCGCAGCAGGTTCCACCCGTTGAAGTCGCGACAGTCGCGGCCCCTCAGTCGCTCAAGAAAAGCGATGCACGATATATCGGAATGGCGCCCGGCCATACCAATTCGAAGGCGCGATCTGCCCGATCTGTCCGGATCAGGTCTGCCGAGACGTAAGAGCCTTGACGTTTTGCAACGTTATGGGAAAAGTGCCTGACGGCGAAACTGAAACGACGCCGCTCAGATTTCTCCGGCCAGGTCAACGATCCGCTTGTAGGGCAGCGCTACCCAGCTCTCAGCCTGAAGGGCGCCGTTGGCCAGGCTGATCATGGAAACTTTGGCGGCAGTTTCGGCGTCCGGAGCCTCATAGATGTCAACGAAATCATACGGGCCGAGTAACCCGTAATGAGCTATAAACTTAACTCCCGGACACTTTTCCTTGACCTGTTCCAGCCAGCGATTTCCGATACGCTCGCGATCTTTCATCTTAGCCGTTACAGCTGGTGACAGCTTGGTCATCAAAAAGAACGTAGCCATCCCCACCTCCTGCTAAATAAGTAATCAGTCAGTACTTGCCACACATTACGATACCACTATTTTATTATCTTGTCAAACCCGGATAAACGTGCCGCAAAACGTTAGCAGGGCAAATAGATCGTGACACTACTGGCATGTACCAGAACGACTTGCAGCCACAAGCTAAACGACTTGTAGAGCAACGCAGCCAGAGTCGCATATGAAAGACGGCCTTACCGGGACTTTTCGAGCGATATTCTCGGAGCGTAGCCGGGTAGATCGGGATCTTACCTGGAAACCGGTGAGGTTATGTTGGCGGCGATGCTCAGAATCGGCATCAGGGTGCGGATAGCCGACATGCTCTCCACCTTTTGCAGACTATCTGAAACAGCGCAAAAGCGCTCCGGACGGCCTTTTTCGGCTTGACAAAGTATTAAACTGTCCTTATCATGTACTTATAAAATGAGAACTTACGTGGTTCTCGGCTTATTCGTTATGGACGGGACAGCTTCGTTTCTCAGCGACGATGGCATTTAGGTAATCATTAGGAGGAGTGTTTGGACGATTGCTCAATTCCGGTGTTTCCCATTTTGTTCTTATCTCTCGTTAGGGGCGGTTAGTTACTTTCATATCTACAGGCAGCCCCCGCCGGGATGGGTCACGCTTCATTTGTAATCTAGAACGGAAAAATACTTTTATATAAATGTAGTGGGAGAGGTTATGCAATTCACTCGCCGGGTTTTTGCATTCACCATTTGCTTCGGCATTTTTGTTGTTGCAGGTTTCTGTTTCGCCTCCGTCGCGGGGGCGGCGTCCGTTACTACCGACGCAACCGACTATCCGCCCGGAGATACTGTCGTTATTACGGGTTCTGGATTCTGGCCTAACGAGACCGTCTCTGTACAGGTGACTCACGTCAATGGTGACCCGACCAGTGGTGAGGGCCATGAACCGTGGCTTGTCGTGGCCGAAGTTCCCGGAGAAGTGGAGACCTTTGGTAGTTTCGAGACCTTCTGGGTAATACCCAAGGATGACAACCTGGATGAAGAGCTTTTGGTAACGGCGATCGGTCTGTCATCAGGTCTGGGAGCCACCACGACTTTCACCGACTGTAACTCCATTCTGACGATAACCACGAACTTCCCGCCGGTGTGTCTGGATACTATCGACCCGGGTGATGCGGTAGGCGTGTGCGCAGAGTTGATGCAACCGTGTCCCGGCGGCTCACAGGCGCCGCTTGCGGGGCGGTGGGTGCTGTTTTTCGTCAATGAAGGCAACTGCGGTGTCAATGTCGCCCAGGTGCCGGTTGATTCCGGATTGACGGATGCCAACGGCGAGGCCTGTGTGTTCATTGACCGGCTCGACACTCTGCTGGTACCGTCGGGAGTCCGTTCGTTGCGTGTCAAGTATCTCGGTGAGGCTAAGCCCGGCAAATTCGATCCGCCTAACAGCGCGTGTGACCCGACAGAGAAGACCAATATCTCCGCATCAAATGACTGCCTGGAGTTCGATGTGGTTGAATCATGCCCGCAGCCTTGCGTTGTCGAAATCACCTGTCCTGCGGACGTAACGGTCAGTTGCGAGGAATCGACTAACCCCGCCAGCACCGGCACAGCTACTTATACATCATCCGGCACGTGCCCGACGCTGACGCTCACATACAGCGACTCCGAAACTCCTGGAGCCTGTCCCCAGGAGAAGACGATTACCAGAACCTGGCGCGTCCTCGACCCTGACAGCAATATTATGGACGAATGTGCGCAGACAATCACCGTCGTCGACGACACGCCGCCCATCCTGGCCGGCTGCCCCACCGATGTGACGGTGGAATGCGACGCTATCCCGACTGCGGCTACGGTAACAGCCGCCGATAACTGCGATCCCAGCCCGGTGGTGACGTTCAGCGAGACAGAGACACCGGGTGCTTGTGCCCAGGAGAAGACAATAGCACGCAAGTGGATCGCCACCGATGCCTGCGGCAATGCCGATTCGTGCATGCAGGTGATTACCGTAGAAGATAATATGGCTCCTCAAATAACAAGCTCGCCCGGCCCGGTTACGGTAGAGTGCCTTACCGATGTCCCGACGCCCAACACCGCCCTGGTGACGGCCACGGACAACTGTGATCCCAGTCCGGTGGTCACGCATGTCGGTGATGTCTCCGACAATCAGACCTGCCCCGAGACTATAACCAGAACCTATAAGGCCGCCGATGCCTGCGGCAATTTTGTGACCTGCATCCAGATTATCACCGTGGATGACAACACGCCTCCGACGCTGGTGGGTTGCCCGACCGACGTTACGGTTGAGTGCGATGCTGTCCCGGCGGCGGCCACGGTGACGGCCACCGACAACTGCGATCCCGGCCCG
>JAOUEU010000375.1 GCA_029858555.1 Candidatus Zixiibacteriota bacterium | reverse complement strand
GTGATTTTGGCACTATCCTTCGAACAACCAACGGCGGGACCAACTGGGTCAGCCAGACGAGCGGAACGACCGCATGGCTCTACGGCGTGTGTTTCACCGATGCGAATACGGGCACGGCGGTGGGAGACTATGGCGCTATCCTTCGTACCACTAACGGCGGGGCCACCTGGGTCAACCAGATGAGCGGCACGATCGCCGAGCTCTATGGCGTTTCCTTCACCGATGCCAATACGGGCACGGCGGTGGGAGATCAGGGCACTATCCTTCGTACCACTAACGGCGGGGCCACCTGGCTCAACCAGACGAGTGGAACGACCGCATGGCTCTGCGGCGTTTCCTTCACCGATGCGAATACGGGCACGGCGGTGGGAAAAGCAGGCACTATCCTCCGAACAACGGACGGCGGGCTAAGTTGGCTCCCCCAGACGAGCGGCACGGATTGGACTCTCTTTGGCGTTTCGTTCACCGATGCGAATACGGGCACGGCGGTAGGCCAAAGCGGCACTATCCTTAGAACGACCGACGGCGGGGCCAACTGGACCGAGCAGACGAGCGGGACGATCAATAATTTCTGGGCCGTTTCCTTCACCGACGCCAATACGGGCACGGCGGTGGGAGATAATGGTGCTATCCTTCGTACCACTAACGGCGGGGCCACGTGGGTAAAACAGATTAGCGGGACGACTACCTCTCTGCATGATGTTTCATTCACCGACGCCAATACGGGCACGGTGGTAGGACGGAATGGCACTATTCTTCGAACAACGAACGGCGGGCTCAAGTGGCTCGGCCAGGCCAGCGGCACGATTTACAATCTCTATGGCGTTTCCTTCGCCGATGCGAATACGGGCACAGTAGTGGGAAGTCCGAACACAATTCTTCGTACAACGAACGGCGGGGCCACGTGGGTCAGCCAGAACGGCAGCAGGGTGCAAGGTCTCTACGCTGTTTCATGTACCGACGCAAGCACGGCCACAGCGGTGGGATGGTACGGCACAATACTTCGCGGGACAGCAAGCGGAAACTGAGGTCAGGCAGAATGGTTTTGGTGCGGTCAGGAATTAAGGCCTGACCGCATCGCTCCCATCCGATCCTGAAATGCAAAGGTCGGGGCCGCCTGGTTCTCATCAAGAGCAAAGCTGTCCGGGAAACCTAACGCGACCTCGGCGACAGGCATATCTGCATGAGAAGGTCCACTTTGTGTGGATTGTTCTCATGTCAGATACTCTCCCCCACTTAATCGTTGACTTGGATGTCATGTTTCCGTACCTTGACCAGAAGCGCAGTTGCATCGCGCCAACACAGACTATCGGAAAAATCTATTAGTGTAGTGTCGAAACGGCGAGGGATTCAGGACACTGCCCATATACAATTCTCTTAACAGATTCGTGAGGAGGATCCATGCATAAAAGGTCATTCTTCTGTTTGCCGGCTCTCGTGGCGGTCATATCGGTTGCAGCGATATTGCTGGTCGGCTGTTCGGATGACAATCCGGTGGCGCCACCCCCCAAGCCGCCGGGTCCAACGGGATGGGTATGGCAGAATCCATTGCCGCAAGGCAATGAGCTCCGCGCCGTCTCTTTCGTTAGTGCGGATGTGGGAACAGCCGTTGGTGATGTCGGCACAATTATCCGAACCACGGACGGCGGGGATACATGGACTGTTCAGAAAAGCGGCACGACGACTTATCTCAGGGCAGTCTCATTCACCGACGCCAACACGGGCACGGCGGTGGGATGGGAGGGCGTTATTCTTCGAACGACGGACGGCGGAGCCACCTGGACCAGTCAGACGAGCGGCACGACCAGGTGGCTCGATGGCGTTTCCTTCACCGATGCGAATACGGGCACGGCAGTTGGTGATGCCGGCACAATTATCCGAACCACGGACGGCGGGGCTACGTGGACCGTTCAGACCAGCGGCACGACGACTTATCTCATGGCAGTCTCATTCACCGACGCAGATACCGGTACGGTGGTCGGAGAGAATGGCACTATCCTTCGAACCACCAACGGCGGGGCTACGTGGACCGTTCAGACCAGCGGCACGACGACTCAGCTCACCGCGGTCTCCTTCATCGACGCCAATACGGGCACGGTGGTGGGAGCTGCCGGCACGATCCTTCGGACGACTAACGGCGGTGTTACCTGGACCGTTCAGACCAGCGGCACTACGGAATTGCTCTGGGGCGTTTCCTTCATCGACGCGAATACGGGCACGGTGGTAGGCCCAAGCCACACTATCCTTAGAACGACGGACGGCGGGGCCACCTGGGTCAGTCAGACGAGCGGCACGATCGCCATGCTCCGTGGCGTCTGCTTCACCGATGCGAATACGGGCACGGCGGTGGGAGACTATGGCACTATCCTTCGTACCACCAACGGCGGGGCCGCCTGGACCAGCCAGACGAGCGGCACGACCGGGCGGCTCAATGGCGTTTCCTTCACGGATGCGAATACGGGCACGG
>JAOUEU010000108.1 GCA_029858555.1 Candidatus Zixiibacteriota bacterium | reverse complement strand
CGCTGGGTTGGATGTGCAGCGTGCCGACGGGCGGGCAGTCGCCCGCGATCTGGCCTCGCTCTTTGACGGCGGCGGGGAAATCGGGATTGACAAAGCTTACGGCTATCTCGTCGGTTACCGGGGCAAAGAGCGCTGCTCGCTGACCCAGCTCGAGAATTACCTGGCCGGTCAGTCGTCACCAGTCAGGCGCGTGGAGATAAAGTTGCTGCCCGATGAAAGCCGTCGGGCTATATGTGTGGGGACGTGGAACGGCCGCCATTCCATTATGATGATCCGCTATGCCGCGGCCGATATCAACAACCTTGATCGTGTCAGTCGGCGTATCATGACCCGGAAGGGCGTACGGCTGTGGCCGGCCGATCAGAACCCGGCCACATCTGAGGGTCAGCGCTACCTGCCTGCACGGCAGGAGGTCGAGGCAGCCGACACATATCTGCTCAGCCATCAAAAGGATCCTGCTTATGCCAAGCTCGTGCTGAAAGCCAACGGACGAAGGCGGCACTTTGTTATAAGACAGCTCAACCTCTCCCGCCTGATGCGCGGAGGACGCTTCATTGCGGATGAGGTTTCGGCCGAAGACGCTTACGTGGAGGCGATTCATGATGAGGGAGCATCCGGTAGTCTGCTGGAGTTGATCGAAGGCGACGGAAGTTGTCTCATAAGACTGAGCGGGCCGCTCACCGGGAGATTCATGTTAAGAGCCGTTCGGCTGGATGGTCAGGAACGGTACCTGTTCTACAGACTCACCGTTCAGAAATAGTCTACCAGGCTGAGGGTCCTCACGAGGGGACCGCCGCGGAGCGACAGTCGCACCAGGCCGACGCCGGGCGCATAATATTCGTCCACGTGGGCAGCGGGCAAACTGTCATAGGGGTTGGCGAAAAGGTCGACTGAGAAATGGTAGGTTTCAAATGAGCCGGCCGGGACCAGCAGCGACCGCCGGTCAGCGAACGTCCGGGTAAAGGAGAAACCGAAATTGGAGTAATAGAACGGCAGCATGACCTCGGTTTCTCCTGCGGCCAGGCGCGGCGTAAACCCCTCCCAACTCCTCTGAGGCCATAGTGAGCGCATCATGACCACCGGCGGAATGGGGATGTAGAAGAGCGAGTCGACGTCGTTGTCCCTTTGCCAGTAACCGTTCTGTATAACAGACTCGTCGGTGACGCGCAGGTTAATCAACGGGCTGTCGGCCTGCATCACGATCCACTCGTCGCCGGCCCCTGCTATCCGGATTGTTTTTGAAACGGTGGCGACGGTGACGGAATAAACCGGATCAAAGGACGTGGTAGTATCGGTCTGGATATACTGCAGGCTGCGGTTGTCGACCAGGCCCATGAGGGTCAGACCGTTAACGTAGCCGGGCGGCTGGGAGGAAACGCCGTCATCTTCGCCGCAGCCCGGCAGGAGCATGAGAACTGCTGCCAAGCCCGGTATGAAAGCGCGCAGGGACATATTATCTCCATTACACTGACAACTCAAAGAGACAGTCGGGCCTTCCGGGGGTCAACAAAAAAGGTGCGTTATGGTGGCGACAAAAAGCGGAAACAACCTCAGCAGATCCGGGAGACATTAAACCTGCTCGGACTGATCTTCGTGGCGGCGGCCGCCTATTTTCTGACCATCCCGTCGTTAAAGACCGAACCGGCGGTTAGGGCCGAAGAAGCGGCGAAGCAGAGGCTCGACAAAAAACCGGCCAACACCGAGGTGATTCTGAAAGAAGGAGTTGTTACTATGAGACAGTTTTTCGAATTCTCGAAGAGGCTTGAAAGACAGCTGCGAAGAATCGAGTCCCATCTAACGGATCAGTCAGGAGAAGAAATTGGCAGAAAGAACTAACCACCGCGAATTCGTAGCGGAGTTGCAGAATAAGCTGAACGAAGAGCAGCTGGCGCTGGTCGATTTCGATCGGCTGAAAAAGTGGCTGGCGGAAATCGACGTGGTGCTCGAAGCCGCCGAAAAGATGTGCGGCGATTTCAGCCTTCTGCGCCGAGACTATATCGAGCGGATAAGCGGAATGACCAAGGCCCTGGCGGTGGCTGACCGCAAGAACGGTTGCCTGGAGAGCGCCCTGGCCTTTGTGGAGACTCTGGATTCTCTGGAAGCCTCGGAACTGATCGCTCAATACCGCAGAATCTCGGCCTGCTTCCGCGACGCTTTTCCGGCCAGTTTCGGTCTCCCAAGTGGTCTTCAGCACAGCAGCTGCCGCACGAAAGACCTCTCGGTATTCAAGTAATCACGGGGGATATTCATCCCGGCCCGTGGGAGTCTCTCCCGGTCATGACAGTAGTGAATGTACAAACTGGTGAGGAACCAAATGTCAATTAGAGAGCAAAACCTGGAGACAATTGCGCCCGTGCTGGCCACGTTCAAGATCAGTCAGACGGCTAATGTCGACGACCTCAAGGATACCCATATCGGGCAGCCGGTCACTCTCACCGGCAATAACGAAGCGGGACCGATAGGCGACGGCGATATTGTCCTCGGCAAACTGATCAGCCTGACCCTCACAGATAATGATGACGGGCAGCGGTTGGCTACGGTGCAGATAGGCGGCATCTGCCGCCTGGCGGTGACCACGACGGTGCCGGTAGCCGGTGACCGCGTTGTGGGCGGCGCCAGCGGCACGGTCAAGAAAGCTCCGAGCGGAACGGTGCCGGAGGGCGGCCATATCGGCCGGGGAATCGTCCTCGAGGTCAACGGCACCATCGACTGCGTCATTTTTCTAAGTTAGAAAGGAATTAACCATGGATTTTCGGCAGTTTTTGAATTCGGTCGCCTTTGCCGACCAGCAAGAGACGCAGAAAGATGACGGTGTCGTCGGACCAGTCGATCTGGGTCGGGCAGCGGCCATAAATGTCGGCAAAGATCTCTACGTGGAGGCGGAAGCCCGGGGGATGTCCCTTTCGGAGTTGCTGGAATGCGACGAGTATGACCCGTCCCCGACGGCGTGCCCGCTGGATGCATTTGAGCGCCAGTTGGCTTTGGCCGGTGTACGCCTGGGCGGCAAGTCACCCACCACGGTAGAACAGTTCTATCAGCAGGCGCCGGCTCTCCTGCCTGAGTTCATGCTCCGGGAGATAAAGAAAGGCCAGGCGATGCGTCCGGAACTGGCACGGCTGGTGGCCAACAGCACCACTGTGGCCACCAACAAGTACACGCCTTTCTTCATCGATACGTCCGATGACAGCAAACTCTCGCTGCGGCCTATCGGCGAGGGTGCGGACATTCCGCAGTTGCTGGTGACGGAGCAGAAACACGCCGTAAATGTCACCGACTACGGCCTGGCGCTCAAAACCAGTTACAAGGCGCTGCGCTACCGCAGCACGTCACAGTTCCGCGTACTTCTGTGGTACGTCGGGTTCAAGATTCAGACGGACAAAATCGGCATGCTGATGGATTGCATCATCAATGGGGACGGCAACGACAACGCCGCAGCCGTGATAAACAGCGCCGCCTCCGGTTCCCTCGTTTACACGGACCTCATCGACCTCTGGGCAAGTTTCGCGCCGTTTGAATTGAACACGATGGTCTGTCACATCAACCAGATGAAGGTGATCCTGGGTATGGACGAGTTCAAGGATCCGCTGGCCGGTTACCGCTTCGGCAAGACCGGGGAGCTGTTCAATCCCCTGGGCGCGACGCTGGTACGCTCCGATGCGGTTGCCAACGATCTCGTCATCGGCCTGGACAGTCGCTTTGCCGTCGAAGAGGTGGTAACGCAGCCGCTGATTATCGAGTACGACAAGATAATCGAGCAGCGCTTCGAGGAAGCGGTCATCACCGAATCGGTCTCCTATGCCAAGGTCATAAAGGAGGCGTCGGTGGTGCTGGACACGGTTTACAGTTAATGCCGCCGGGGCCTGGTTATTCCGGGCCCCTAATTCTAAAGCGAGGCAAAATGCACAAGAAAGTTGCTGATACGACATCGCCCAACGCTCTCGGTATTGCCCCCGAGAAGAAGCTACTTAGAATCGAGTCGGGTCCCTACGCAGGCCGGCGCGTGGCGGTCGTCCTGACGGCGGCCGGGGAAATCAAATACACTTACTCCGATGCCCCCAAAACGGTATGGGCACCGCTGACGACGGTCGTTTCGGATGCGGCCGACCACCCTTTTGACTGCGTCCTCGACGAAAGCGGCAATATCCACGTTGTTTATATTGAGGACGCCACAAGCTACTTGGTCGCGAAGAAGCTCACTCTCGCCGATGGTGACTGGTCGGTCGGCAGCAAGGTTGTTATCTATAGCGGCGATCCTTCGGCGAACCCGTCGCTGGCAGTTGAAAGCGGAGGGACTCTCTGGGTGTCGTGGACGAAAGAAACCGACGCCAGTTATTACGTGAACATAAAGTCGTCGGAAAACTCGGGTCTCAGTTGGGGCAGCGGACCATCGGATGCCGGGCAGGCCCTGACGGCTGGTGGCACCTCGGCCTATTCCAAAGTGCTTGTCGGCGCCATCAGCCTGCACGTTGTGTATACACTCGGCAATTCCGAGATTTCACATCGCTCAAAGCCACTCACTGGCAGCACATGGTCAAGCGCCTTCAACATCGCGACCGGGTCCGGCTTCGACGGCGACTTCGACGCCTCGGTGTCCCCGGGCGGCATGCTGGGTGTGGTATTTGATTGCGGCGAGTTGAAATACCGGGAGTTCGATGGCAGCAGCTGGAGCGCGCTTGTCCTTCTCGATGCCGCCGGCGGTGACCGGCCCCAGTTGATTTTCACCGGGAATGTGCCGACGGCGGTGTACCTCGCTGCTGTGGGTGACGACCAGGTTCAACTGACATATACCATACGCAAGCACGGAGCATTTTCGGCTTCCGCACCTCTGGACATGAAAGCGAAAGCCTTCGACGCCGCCGTTCTGTACAGCAACGTCTATTCCTCATACGAAAATGTGACGAATCAGTGTGCCAATCCGGAGACGGCAGATATCTACCATTCCTCGTCCAACGTTCTGGCCAAGGCCGTCGGCGATGTGGTATATGTTGGGATGACGCAACCGTTCCGCTTCCTCAGGATACTGCTCTCGGTCGTTGGTGTCGGGGGAGCTGTCGTCTACGCCTATTGGGATGGGTCGGCCTGGCGAGCATTCACGCCACATGACGGCAACTATCATCTCGACACGTCTGACAAGGAGCTACGGCTGTGGGAAAACTATGGGGCCATTCCAAATGACTGGCAGAAGCGCTATGTAGAGGAAAGTCTCTGTTACTGGTTAAAAATTGAGACGAGTTCCGCTTTCACCACCGGGCCCGTGGGGAGTCGCATAACGGCGATATCCGATATAAACGCTCTGAGCGTGAGGAGGTGACGGTTGTCGTACACTAACGCCGATATCGTAAAACAGTACCTCGTAGCGTCATCGCCTATCCGGGACAAGTACTTTGACGAGCCAATCGTGCTGCCACCGGATGGGTGGACATCATTTTTTGGCGGATCAGTAGATTCTGACAGCCTGATAGTGAAGTCCATACAAAATAACGATCTCCTGCAGTTCCAGCTCTGTCTTCAGACGGGGGAGAACCAGCTACCGGCCCATCCACTGATTCGGGGATCAGTCGTTGTCGCCTCGGACAGTTCCCTGGCCACCATATACATTGAGAACGATGACTACGTGGTTAACTTTGATGACGGAAAACTCCGAATGAAAGACAGCGGCAAGTTGACAGTCGGCCAGACGGTCACCGTGTGGTACCAGACGTTTCTTGTGTACGATGCCGGTGATGACTACGAAGCGGATTGCGTTTCCGGACAACTCAAGCGATGCCCCGCCGGGAGAATTGCCGCCGGCGAGACTGTTTTTCTCGATTTCTCGGCGGTGGATAACTCCTACAACGATATCATTCTGGAGCAGGCGGTGGTGGAAGCGAACGGTATCGTAGAATCGGAGGTGGATCCCGAGAGGCAGTTCGGAGCGGATACGCTCCTCCAGGCGGCAGCGACATGTCGAGCTCTGGAGATCGTCTGCAACGCCGCGGCGACAAGAGAGATGTCCGGTCTACAGAGAAACGACCGTGTGGCACTGGCCTGGATGAAGCTGGCAGATCGCTTTATCGAACGATCCAGGTCCTTGATGCGGGCTTTTCGCCCACCATTCGAAGGTCCCAGCTCACCTGCGCGAAGCTAAAGGAGGAGACATGTTATCAGGTCTGGAGAGATTACTGTCGCGGCGGGCGTGGTCAATAGACAATGTTACTGTGTGGGGCATCGCAGGCTTAAATGTAGTAGAGTTTCTGTCGGTGGAGTCGGTCGAAGCGACCGACTCCATCCTGTACAATTCTGTGGCGGTTGACGAGGATGCCCAAGAAGTGCGCTTTACAGATCTCTTTGACCGGCGTGGAAACGCTCTTCCTTCTGAAATCAAGAAAGCCGTGGTTTTGGTGCAGCCGAAGGATGAGTTTGGCGCCTTCACAGTGGGAGCCATTGGGAACGAGTCCTTCAAAATCGCCCGCGATCCAAATGCTCCCGGTCCAGTCGTAGTGGATCTGTTCATCGTCGAGATGGGCGAGTAAGATGGCCGGCAAAAAGGCCAAATCTTCCGGGTTTCCGGAAGACCTATCGATGCTTGATGATTTGATCAAGCGTTGTTGCGAGGAATTATTGGAATCGTTTAAGGGGAACGCGAAACTTGGAGACTTCATAAAGATGATTGAGATGCGACGTAAGCTGGCGCCCAGCGATACCGAACAAAAGAAATTCTGGAACATGCTTGAGAAGATCCGGCAAGAGACACTGAGCAAGACCAAAGGACACACCAAGAAGAGGACCAAGAAGGGCGGTTCCAGGTAGGCAGTAATATTACACCACCAACTGCGGAAAGTGACTCCATTCTACCATGCTCAAAAATCTTATCATGATCATGCTGTTGGCGACATTGTCTCGGGCTGACGTACCAGTGGATTTCAGGAAGTGGCAAACTGGTCGAAGCTCTTACCGAGTGCAGATAGGCGGACCTGTGCGAAATTACCAGCGGGCCGACGGTACATGGTCCGCCATTGATAACAGCTGGACTGTTATTGACGACAGTCTTTACGAGGTCAGGCGTGCCGTGCTCCAGGTCGCCGCTAACCGTTCCGGCGCGGTGACGACAATCTTTACGCGTGAAGGTGTCCCGCACCGAGTAACGCAGAGACTGGAGGCTATCGTGTTCTTCAGAATGTCCGATTCCCAGTGGATAGACATCTATAGTGCCTCCCGCTGGAGTGTACCGACAGTCGACTCTAATATCGTAATGTGGCTCAATGTCTTTCCTGACGTGGATTATCGCCTCATAAAGAGCAGTGGTGTAATCAGGCACGAAATCATGTTTCAACCCGCCTTTCTGGACTCTGTTGTCAGTCTGTACAACCAAAGGAGCGACTCCTTGGATCTTTATCTTGCCAATGTTGCGGTCGTTTCACACGCCAACCTTGACATAAGCGACGGGGCAGATGGTGCCCGCAGGCATACCATACTCAAGAGGTTCAATAATTGCGTGCTGGAGCAACCTTGCCAAAAGTTGCACTTCCTCGGCTTTGAAGATCTGCCAGAAATACGCGTTTGGCAAATGTATCAGACCGTAGCCGACCGACTATATCTGTTAGAGCTGGTAAAGATGTCCGATGTCAAGCGACTTCACGCGCAGTTCCCGTATGCTACGGCCAGCCACGATGCCACCGAGACCCTAAGTGACAATCATATAAAGGATACGTGGTTCAGCCGATGGTCGAACGACGGTGACAACAACTACGGCAACACCACGGATATGGATGCTTTTAATACGACCCCGTATCTTGTCGATCTCGATTTGAGCGATATTGAGGGTCCCGTAACGGTCACTGCTGCGGTGTGTTCTCTTCGCGTGGCGTGGATGAGTGCCAGCACGGACTTCTTTTTAAGACGCGTTGTAACGGCCTGGACAGAAGGAGTTGAGGCCGGCTCACCGGTAACGAGTGGAAATCCCGGTGCCACCTGGAATTATGCGGAGGATTTCTATTCCGGTGAGGGTTCCGACGTTCCCTGGGCTGGTGGAGGCGCCTGGAGCAGCAGTGACTATACGGCCATAAGGGACACATTTCTGACGGCTTCGAACGGCTGGATCCAATTCAACAATTATAATTTCCAGGATGATATAGAAAAAATGATCAATGGCGTATATGGGGTCGCGGGCTTCGCAGTTTGGGCAGAGGCTGATTCGAGAACGATCTACGCAACGGAGTATTCTGATGTTTCCAGAAGACCCAGGATTGTCGTGGAATACACCGTCTCTGAATCCGTTAGTCGTCCCTTTCTGCGCCGAAGAAGAATGCTGAGGAGTCAGGAAAACTGACAGGAGACAGAATAATGATAAGAACAATAGTGCTGGCAATGTTCCTTGTTGCCGCGTGGCTAGTCACAGTTCGGGGTTCTAGCGTCGTCAATAATTCGGGATCTTCGAGCGAGGACTCACTGTGCGTTCCAGTAATGAGTCTGGACTCGCTGGGAAATCCCGCCAGCGCTGACAGTTTTTTTGTGGTTGTCTTTAAGTCAAACGCCAACGGAGTAATATTCAGTGATTCGGGTACTACAGCGATGGCAGGATTGGACAGTGTCGCGGCAAGCGGTAGCATAACCTATTATTACTATCATCGCGCGGTTGCCGATATAGACGGAGTGGGCTCAACCGGGCAGTACACGGGAATCGTCACGGCAAAAAAGAACAGCCCCGTGCTACTGACACCTAACCGATTCGAATTTCAGATTACAAGCTGGGAGCTTGACGCGATGGGGGACTCTGCCGGCCTCGCAGCGACGAATTCTATTAAGAGTTTGGATAGCCTGGGCCAAGTGCTGGATTCTCTGCAGGCCATACTGGATTCGCTGCAAAATCATGATGCTTGGGTGCTGGTCCCTTCGGATACAACGACGCGCGGCGATTCCATAGCTACCCAAGGCACGGACCAAGATGTACATCTAAAGTCCCTGACTGTTACCAATCCTGTTGGGCATGCAGTATCCTTCTCCGGCGGTTCCGGCGGTGGCGATCCCATCAACGGCGACGGACTACATATTGTGAGTCTCAACGGAGACGGCGTAGAAGCCATTGGCACTCTCAGCGACATATCCGGTGACATCAGTGGCTCGCTGGCATCTTTGTCTTCGGTCTCAGCCAATGCTATAAGTGCAACGTCGTTCCAAAGCGGTGCAATAACTTCGTTAGTCTTAGCCACCGACTGTATAACCGGCGCGGAACTGGCATCGTCAGCCGCCGATGAACTGGAGGCCACGATTTGGGGTGATACGAATGTTGCTCCGCAGGGACGAGAAAGGCTTCTGATAGATGGGGGGTCCTGTGGTGAGGTAGATACCAGCCAGATCCGCCAGATGATGCTGAATAATCACTTCGCCCGTCTGACTCAGGACACGACCTTGCAAGTGGCCTCCGACGGGCAGGCGGTCGTAGACGCTGCGCGAATTTCTGGAAGTGCCGCCACCTCGGACGGTCTGGAGCAGATGATGACAACATCGGATTTCCAACTCAATCTCGCCAGGCTGACGATTTTGGGGGCAAATGGGACAGACGGATCATTCTATGTCCATAACAGTACAGGACCAGGCGTCAAATTCTATTCAACCTATAACGGCATGCAGGGTAATGGACTGTGGATTACATCGCTTTACGCGCCGGCACTCTACGCATACAACCAAATATCAGGGAACGCTGTACGTCTTATGGGTGGTGGGACGGGTGCCGGACTGTGGGTTCGGGGAGGGGCCACGGGCGATGGCGTATATGCCAGCGGAGGCAACACCTCCGGTAACGGAATCAGAGGTGAGGCGACCGGCGATACCGACTTTTACAAGGACCTAATGGTCTCTAACATCGACTCAGGCGCGTTTCAGGGTGCCGCCTCAGGATTGACGGCTGCGGATATCTGGGCATTCGAAGGAGATCGAACGGTCAACGGGGGCTACATCGATTCTAACCAGACGGAGCAAGGAGGTATTGCAGGGGGAGACAAGAATGTCCGCTTCTACACGGTTGATACTTGTAACGCAGCCGACACGCTGGACGGCGTGTTCATTACAGTACAGAATTCATCAGGTGTAGTGAAGACAGTTCTGGCCACGGATGCCAGCGGAGCGGCGGAAGCAGTAGTTTCAGACGGGACCTGGCTGGTTATTGCGTCAAAGAACGGTTACTGTTTTCCGGATACATCATACTGTATTAATGGCAATGACACCGTGGCGGTTCTGGGCTACAGCGTGGCTTCTCCGCCGCCT
>JAOUEU010000374.1 GCA_029858555.1 Candidatus Zixiibacteriota bacterium | reverse complement strand
TCTGCACCCCGATTCGCCACCGTGCCTACCCCCGCCGTATTGCCGAAGTCGTTGCCGAAGCAATAGAAGCGGACATTCTGCTGCCAGATAGTATCCAGAGATACCGTATCGGGCATAAACACTGTAACGGGCCGGAACTGATTGCCGGTGGGATCAAATTTGTTATACTGGTATCCCCGGATGCCGCTGACCGTGACGGTCGCCGAATTGATCTGAGAGAAGAAGCCGGCACTGTCAAGACATACGTCGATCCCGCCACAATATGCAGAGTTGAATGAATACAGTGTATCGTAACAGATGAAGTCATCGCGGAAGATCAGCTCATCGGCTCGGGCGCTCGACGACAGCAAGGCAAGGCAGCCTGCGGCAAGCAGGATTGCGACGATAGCCCGAATAAACACGCGTGTAATCTTACTCTTCATCGGGTGTCACTCCTTTCAAGGGGGAGCCGATGGGTCCCGGCCAGATAGGCAGCGGTTCCCGGATACCGGCATCGGGTGTGTGCGGGACCGGGCCGGTGGGTGTGCCGAAGAGGTAATCCACCATGTAGCAGACATCGGTGATGTTGCCGTTTTTGCCGTCGCCGTTAAGGTCGGGCAGGGATTTCGGCCAGAATCTCATGCTGTCGGCCTTTCCGCTGTAAAGGTAGGTTAAGAGGTAGACAAGGTCGGAGATATTGCCCTTGAAATCAAGATTCAGATCACCCGGCACAAAGGTACCGATATCGTGATAGGGTATAAGCTGCGCGCTTACCTGGTAAGGTCCGGTCTCGTTGTACCAGAGAATTACGGCCTGCCCGGCGTTGTTGATATCGCACATGGAGTTCTCGCCGAGGTAGCAAGCGTTTCCGAGGTTGTTGTTGATGCGATAGTTGGGGCCGACCAGGCGGCCCTGCGGGTCGATCTTCTGCGCGTAGACGTTCCGTGGATCGAATGGGTCGGGGTATCCAGGGAAGTCGCGACCGTCGGACCAGGCCACCAGCACGTTGCCCGAATCGTCGCAGTCGATCGAAGGATATGGTCCCCAGCCATAGGTGTAGGGCAGCCTGGTAGAATCTGTGTCCACTATACGCATAGGATCATACTTCGGCGTGCCGTCGGCATTAAAACCACGCATTAATACTTGGGCCAGGCACGGCGAGCCGATTCCCGAATACTTGGCATACCACGCAATGTAGAAGTCGCCGTCAGCCTCCATGGCAAGGTCAACGTGGAACGGGGCGCGATACCCCGGTCTGACACCCTCAATGTCCGGATAGACGAGTTGCACATCACAGCGGGGGGTACCGTCAGAGTTGATGACTACATAGTATAACCTGGCGCTGTGGTCGGATATCCACGTTACGGCAAACGAATTATCATCAGCAACCCCGATGCGCGGCCACACTATGAGATTGGTGGGATCGAAGGGCGCCGGAAACTGGAACAGCGATATGCAGGGACCGAGACTGTCCTGATCCGGGTAGTACAGGCGAGCATACAGACTGTCTTCATAGGGCGGATCTATTTCGACGTACCAGACAGCCCCCACCACGCCGGCATTGTTGATTGCTCCTGACCCGTAATACGCGTAGTTGGGGTAACCGTACGGATCGTCACAGTCGAAGCATACCGGATGCCCCTGTGACGTGCCGAGCCGGTCAAAAAGAAAGGCCACGATATTCGACGGGGGGTGGATTGGATCTGCACCCCGATTCGCCACCGTGCCTACGACCGCCGTGGTGCCAAAGTCGTTGCCGAAGCAGTTGAGTCGGACATTCTGCTGCCAGATAGTATCCTGTGATACCGTATCGGGCATAAATACTGTAACGGGCCCCACACGATTGCCGGAAGCATCAAACCTGTTATACTGGTATGCCCGGGCGCCACTACTGGGGACGGTTGTCGTATTTATCTGAGAGAAGAAACCGGCACTGTCAAGGCAGACGTCGATCCCGCCACAATAATCAAAGCAGAATGAAGTCAACGTATCGTAGCAAATGAAATCATCGCGGAAGACCAGCGGGCCGCTGATCGCGGCACTCGCCAGCAACAAGAGACATGCGGTGGCGCATGCCAACCTCAAGAAAACGCTTTTTAGCTTTGCGGACATTATCCCACCTCCCGAGATGTAATGATTGACTATATAGTATAGTATACACTTTACTCCGAGTATGTCAATAGTAGTTTAATCCGACCTCTCTTTACCACCTGCGCCAAGGCTAGGCCCTAAATTAAGCAACCTGTGATCTTGTTCATGGCAAACAGGTGTAGTTTAGACAACATGACGTACTCCGCCTCCGGAGCTGTACCTCAGAGAGGCCATCCCACCACTCCTGATATACCACATTCCACTGCCAAAATTGGCAGTGAAATCTGGGTTTTCTTCAAAAAAGTGGATTTTCTTGACGGGTTTCGGGACTATGAAGATAGATACGGTCCGGTTTTGTCGCAGCAGGCGGTGGCTTTTCTCAGAAACGGAAGGTGACAC
>JAOUEU010000107.1 GCA_029858555.1 Candidatus Zixiibacteriota bacterium | reverse complement strand
ATTGCTCTCATAGTGCATGTTCTCCATCACGCTTTAGTCGTGTCATCAGCTTAAATTTACGCAAGATTGCACATAGATGTTTCGGAAGGGTTGGCCGTTTTATTTCATTGCCTTCCAACGGCTTTCATTGACTACAGCATAATACGATCTTACCTCAAATCTGAATTCCACAAAAGCCCGGGCAAGTGACGTCGGGGCCGCCTCCAATTCTGTGTCGAATGTGCACCCGGTCCATCCGCCCGCTGTATGGACAACTCCGCTACAGACTGATCGGCTCCGGTTCACACTTTTCCCCTCCTGTCGATTCCTGGGTTTTTCCTTTTTCGGTTGAGACCGTGGCCCGGGCTTCTTACCTCGGTCGATTTCACGTCGGCAAACAGAAGTCCCCGGCCCTTCAGGCTTCAGAGCTCTTTGAGAATTATCCTGTATTCATCGGGAACGATTGCGTTATACTCCCTGGTAAACTGCAGGCCGCCTTTTCCCGTCAATCGTGCAAGGTATTCGGTGCCATGTTTTTCTTCGATGGTCTTAGCCATATACGCACCTGCAACATAGAAGGCACGCTCCGTCACCCCGATATCCCACACTTCCTGAAGCATGGAATCGATTGCCACGGACCCGGCATCTTCCAGAAGCACTCCCATCTGACCGATTGCCCTCAAGACTTTTGAGTCCTCTTCAAGCAACTCGTAATCATCATGCCTGTAATCCGAGGGATAAAGATCAAGAGCCTTGTAGCCCACATAGGTGGCCATGCCTTCGCTCTGCAGATATGCATAGCAAAAGTGCAACAGTGTTTCTTCGTCCCCTGGCTCCGACTGCAGGTATTCCAGATCGGGAGTGGTTGCTCTGTAGCCGACATGAAAAATCTCATGGATGACCGTATTCAAGACGCAATCCGTGTCGAAGTTCCACTCATCTCCGGTTATGTCAATTCCGATCTTGTTACGCTCAACGCAGAAAGCATAGGGCGTCGTGAATGCCACGAAGTATACGGAAGCGGTGATTGGCGCTGCGGCAGCCAGGTAGGCAGATATATGTTTAGCTATTGAATTTTTTTCTTTCTGTGCTTTGCTTTTCAGACTATCGGCCAATTCCAGCGTTCTTCGGATTAGTAATGTGTCTTCCAGAAACCTGTTCAAGCCTTTTTCCCATATTTCCCAGGTAACGGGAAATGATGACTCTTTATGCCATACAAGTGTGATCCTGTAACCTTCGAAGGTCTTCCAAATCGTGTCTCTTTCGTTTTCAAGGGCGCTTGCGGGATGCTCTAAAACATATCTTGCAGCGGAGTCATCAAAAGAGAGATTGATAACCGGCCCCCGTGGTGCAGCGTCCTGGGAAAATGTCTCAATTAAAAGAAGAGCTGTGGAAAGCAGCATCGTCATAATTATTGGCATGGTAGTCCCGGCCTTTCGTCTTTTTCTCCATACGAATAAAACGAACAGGAGTTTCAGAAGGTGCATGATCGGGGAACGGGAGCAGTTTAACCGGGTGGCACATCCTCACTGGATCTCTTCCTGTAAAGGCGGACTTGTCTCTGTCTGTGCAGTCCTGACGGGAGAAGATTAGCCGAAAATTCCGTCGGCAATCAATGACCGGCGTCGGCGTGTTTGTTCGATCGGACTGCGCCCGGTCGCTGTCTGCCGGCGCAAGCACGATGCCACGCGATACAATGCCGTGCACTACCGCACTAGAGAATCCAAAGCCATGCCCCGGCAATAGCCAGTGACAGCAATGTCACCGGGATCCCTGTTTTGGCATGCTGTCGCCAGCCGATATGGACGCCCAGGCTGGCCGCCCGTTGGACTACGATGATGTTGGCTATTGAGCCGACGATCAGGAGATTGCCTGCCAGAGTAGAGGATAACGCCAGGACAGGTCCGGCCAGGGGATGTTGTGCCAGAGGAAGAAGGAACATCACCGCAGGAACATTGGAAACGACATTGGACAAGAACGCGGAGAGCACAAATAGATATCCGGGCTCGAGTAATTCTATCCCCGCGCCCGTCATAATCCCGTGAAGAGTCTGAAAAGTGCTGGATTCATTGAGGGCAAAGTTGACGATGAACAGGGAGACGAATAGTACGAGCAACTGCCAGTCGACCAGACTCAGTATTTCCTGCGACCGCATTCGCCGAGAACACAGTAAGAGGCCGGCCGCACTCAGTGCCGCCAGGTCGCGCGGCACCAGCCCGGACAGAAAAACGGCAAGCAGGACGACGGCCACCACACCCCCCTTGACAGTCTGTCGCCTGCTGAAGGTCGGTACCGTCAGGCTTGGTTCGGCCACCGAAGCCTGCCAGCGATGTTTGTACTGCAACGTTATGATGAGCCATAGTCCCACAGTGCTCAGCAAGACAGGAACAAGGCTGGTCAGCAGGTAATGCGAGAATGACAGACCCAATGTTTGCCCGATAAGTATGTTCTGCGGATTGCCTACCAGGGTCAAAGCCGAGCCTATATTGGAGGCACAGGCGACCCCCAGAAGGTACGGAATCGGATTCAACTGCCGCTTTGAACAAATCTCGATAACTACGGGCGTCATGGCCAGACAGATAATATCGTTGATGAGCAGCGCCGATAGTAACCCGGTTACCAGAAGAATGACCGCTAAAAGGCGAGGTGGCGTAAAATCGTGAGTGCCTATGGCCTTGACGATGTACGAATACGTCCCGGCAAGCCGGAACTGCGCCGACAGTATCATCAGACCGAACAGCAGGGCCAGCGTGCTGAGATCTACGGCATTGAAAAAGTCGTGCCTTTCAACCGTCCCTGAGGCCAAAAGGACGATGGCCCCCAGAAGTGCCACCCCGGTGCGATCGATCGCCAGTCCGGGGATTCTACCGACTATCATGCCGATGTAAACGACGGCAAAAACGCCTGCAATCATCCAGTTCATAGGAGTATAATTATCGGATTTTTCTCCTGCCTCCCGCAATCTCTTTCTGGAGAGATCCGCTTTTTGTCGCACCGCGGCTTCGGGACTCTCCCGGACGGGCCGGGTCGCACTATCGCCCGGGAAAAGCAGGCTCGCACCGGTTGGGCCATATTGTCTTTCGGCCCGTCTCACCGACTCTGAAGCCGCCTGCCGTGGTTTGCAACAACTGACGCTCGGTATCGTAGAGTACTGGAAAACGGAGGACATTTCAGTGCTGCGAAGAATAGTCACTGCCTGGTTTTGCGTGATATCGCTTATGACACTGATTCCGGCCGTGGTCCTTAAGGCTGAGGATGCGGCCATTCAGCTCACAACCCACAAAGCGAATGACTATCACTGCAAATGGTCGCCTGATGGAAAGTACATCGCTTTTACTTCCCAGAGAAACGGCGAAGCAAAACTTTTCATTATACCTTCCGGCGGCGGCGATGTGACTCTGATTGAGAGCGGCCTATCCGGTGACCATTGGTTCACCTGGACGCCGGACAGCAAGTACCTTGCCTTTGATGCTTATGGACCGGACGGTCCTCCCCCAAGGATGTGGCTCATCTCCGTTAGTGGTGGTGAAGCGAAGCCGTTACTGCCTGACGTTGTCCCGAGTTTTGGTCCCGCGGTCTCACCCGACGGCGAATGGATAGCCTTTGTATCATTCCTCAGCGGTAGCCTGGATATCTGGAAGGCCAGGCTAAACGGAGACTCCCTGACGCAACTCACTGCCGATTCCGCTCGCGAGAGTTATCCGCAGTGGCTGCCCGACGGCAAGTCGATTGTTTTTACTTCGGATAGAAGCGGCAATTTTGATGTCTGGGTTATTAATGCTGATGGCACCCGGATGAGACAGCTTACGGATGCTCCGGAGCGTGATAGCAGGCCCGCCGTATCTCCCGACGGTAAGCTGGTCGCCTTCACGTCCGAACGGGCCGGTAAACGGGATATCTGGCTGATGCCTGTCGCCGGCGGCACGGCCAGGCGTGTTACGGAAGATGGTGAAAATTCGGGCCCGAGTTTCTCTCCTGACGGAAAACATCTCGTATGGTCATCGAATCGAGATGGACAGACCGATCTGTATGTCGGCGAGGTGGCCGGCGACTAGAGACTGAACGGCGTTTTTGGATGTTCGCGGGAGTACACTATATGCGTACAAGCATCGACTCCCGGCACACTTTCGCATTCATGAAACAAATCACAGAGTGATCATCCCGCCGGAAGATTTAGGCGATCCTGCTTGCCTTTGGTTTAGGCCGGCTCGTCCGGTCCTCCGGGCTCATTGGTGAGTTGAGATTTGCCGCCGCCGTCAACCCGGAAGCAGTATTTCAATCTTCCGGCCTCAGGGAATCGATGACATCCGTGCTGACCCACCAGATATCCTCGTTCCAGCAAAAGAATAGATACTTACCATCCGGTGAAATAGTCGCCCCTCCCGCCTTCGGATCAATACCATGATTCGTCAGATCGATTGCCGGTGCCCAGGTCCCGTCATGATTTCTAAAACAAATGTACAGGTGACTTCCACTCTCGACATCGAATATAAGATAGCTCCCGTCAGGGGCGATACAGGGATGAGCTTGACTTCCGGAATGCGCATCTATGTTCAGCCTCTGATAAGTCGAAAAGAGATCCTTGCTTAAGGTTACTCTGGCAAGGTAGGTTTTGCCGTTAACAGAACGAGAAGACATGTCGGTCAGATAAATATTGCCCATGGAATCCGACGAAACAAACATACCTTCTCCGGCGTATTCTGGCTCGGACCAGCTCAGCGAATCTCGGGTGGCGACCCAGATTCCGGGTAATCCGGAATTTCCCCTGTTCCAGGCGAAGTAGAGTGACTTATTATCAAAAGTAATGTGCGGTTCATATGCAGCATATCCCGAGGAAAAATCAACCGGTTCAGGATTCGTCCATCCATCCGCAGTCATTCTGCTGAAATAAATCGTAGCTGTCATAGTGTCGGAAAAGCGGTAAAAGTAGTACTCCTTGCCGTCGGGTGAAAAAGTACCGGAATACTCGGTGAATCCCGGATGTGATACGATCCCCGGGGCGAATATTTCGGGTTTGGTGCCCGGCTGTTTCTGGCCGAAGTAGGGACCTGTCAAAACTGGAGAATTATTCTGTTGGGCGTTAACGAGAGATGGCAAGAGAGTTGATATCAAAATCAGACCGCAAATTGCCTTAAATTTCATCGTTTGAATACCTCCTTCGGGCTTTTTGTCCATATATACGTCTGAAAAACAATCTGGTTACACGTCACCTCACGAACTTCCAACGACTTCCACCAATTGTAGAATAATGTAACCGGACGAAAAAATGGAAGCTCACAAAAGTTTGGGGAGAGTGATATTGGGCCCGCCATTTTACCGGTCTCTGATTCTCAGGCGAAGCCAACAAATTCTCGGTATTCATAAGCCGCCTGCAATCTGCCGCGGGTGGACTACGGGCGGTCCGGCCCTCGGGCCTCGTTTATCTTACGGCCTGCATCTACTCTGACAGGGCTCGGACAGCAAGAACATGTCATTCCACGGGAGGGAGCAGTCTGTGAGAATCTGGCCACGAATCGTGGACAGACGGTCGAGAAAAATACGCTGCAAGATTTTCCTTCGGTGAACGACCATATCTAAGACGGGCCGGATCCTGTATATTCAACGATCCGGAAGTATACAACGCAGGAGTTACAGATGTGCAACAATAAGCGCTTTATCGTATTGGCCGGTTGTTTCTTCATCCTCGGCATGCTGTTGGTGGGGGGCCTGCTTGTCGCGGAGAGCGCCGGGGCAGGCACTTGCGATCCTCCCTTTGTAATTCATTATGGACTTAACGACAGTCACGGCAGAAGCTGGGTGCGGGAAAACGACAGTGGTGTCGTTGGGATCACCTACGTTCAGCACGATGAAGGCAGTTACGATGAAGGGGCTCTCATATACAAAACGATCATGCCGGACGGCTCAAAGAATGTCGATACGGTGACAACCGGCAAGCGGCTGGAAAAATCCGTTTTGTTGTACGATGCCCTGGCCGAGCCTCACATCTTCGTCGCCCAATCCAGCGACACCGACCAGGTTATCGATCATTATTTCAAAGTCAGTGGCGATCAGTGGCAGTGCGAGACAATAATCCACTTCAAGAACGAGGGAGGAAAATTCATATACGAACTGTCGGCCGACACGGGCCCGGATCATTCATTCCACCTGCTCATATTGAAAAGCCGCTCCAACGTCGATTCAGCCGATTTTATGAATGCCTGGATTAACTCATATCTGTACCACCTGACGAACAAAAGCGGCAGCTGGGAAAAGGAGCTGGTTTGTAATTACGATATGCCTTACACCTATGACATGTGTATCAAGACGTCCATTCGTCAGGATATGAAAGTAGATAAAGACGGCTATGTACATGTGGCCTTTGGAGTGCAAATCAGCGGGACATACGATCCTTCGGTATTGAAGTACGCGACCAACAAAACAGGGACCTGGCATGTGGAAAAGGTCTTGAACAATGATTACGGACCGGTTGATGACGCCGGGTGGTTTCCATCATTGTGTCTGGATAATAACGGTGTGCCCTACATCGCTTGCATATATCTTAATCGGGTTTTGACGCACTCTGTTACGTACTCTACGCTGTTTTTGCTGAAAAGGCTGTCACCCGACAACTGGCATTGTGAAATAGTCTGCGCCTACGATGACGGATATCACGGCTGGGATGGCAGGGATTACACCGGGGCCCTGTGTCATCTTGTTTTCGACGACAGCAACAGGCCGCACATAATTTTCTCGGACATTGCGGCTACCCATTGGGACTGGCAACGGCTCAACGTGGGCTACATACGTTACGGCGTTTTTGAAAACGACGCCTGGAACATCTCCACCATCTACCGACAGCCGCTGCCAACGGGTTTCTTCAGAGCCACCGAGATGCTGTGGATGTGTCTGGTTGTTTCGGACCGGACCAATAAAATACATATCATAGGACAGGAGATTGAGATCACCGGGGAGTTCGAGTATACCTGCCGGTTACTGGAATTCGCCTGGGATACGGGTTCTACCGATGTCGAAAGAGATCCCGAGAGCGCGTTACCGGAGTCGCCCCATTTGTTCCAAAACTATCCTAATCCATTCAATCCGGCTACGATCATCGAATTCGAGTTGCCGCTCCGATCGCACGTATCCATTGTTATTTGCAACGCATTGGGCCAGGTTGTAACAGACCTGGTTGACAAGGAGTATCCGGCGGGTAGTCATCAAGTCTCATGGGACGGCCTTTCGTCCAGCGGGCAACGCGTGTCAACCGGCGTCTATTTCTACCGCCTGGTAGCCGGAGATTTCATCAACACCAGGAAGATGATTCTGCTGAAATGAACTCCATGGACTTGTCTGGGCGGCAGAGCAGGTCCCCGGAGCCTGATCTTTTCCTCTGTTATGGGGCGAACATCAACAAGAAAGCTCTGTATTTCGTAACGCCAACCCCGCTCATTGGCGGGGAATCACGAAGGTCATGGTGACCATCATGACACCGCTCGAGAGGTAGCCTCAATCGATGCCGACCGCACTTATACCCTGGATCACCGGAGTGATCCGGGCAATTTGAGAACTCCCGCATATCATGGCCGCATTGCACCCCTTGGCCGCAACGCCATCAGCAGTAGTTCAGCTGGCGATAACGTGTAATGAATGCGACGACCAGCGAACCGACCGCGGTCAGGCCCAAAACGACCAGCTTGGTGGCGGTAACGGATTCGTCGGTAGTGCCGAGCAAATCCAGAGGCGTCAGACGGTCAATTGATCCAATATACCAGATCATCAGGTAAGTGACTTCGAACAGCTTCTTGCTGCCACTCAGGGTTCCCATAGCCAGTGACACTGTTGGGACAAGGAAGGCTGCAACCATCAACGCCGCAGCGTAGGCCCACAGTCCTTCAATACTGGCTCGAACAACCATGATGCTAACCGAGGCTACTGCGACCAACAGGCCGGACAGCCAGATGGCTGGAAACTGACGCATAACCGGGCTTGGCGAAGAGAAAAGCAACTGAACTGTACCGAAACGGGATTCCCGCGTTCCCATCGATGACCATATGACCAGCGGCCAAATCATGGCCGCAGGCACTAAGTACAGCCTTGCGGTATCGAATGGCGCCGCGTACTGAGCAGCGATCAGACCGACCGCAACCGCGTACCAAAACCAATGAAAACCCCTGAGGGCCAGACGCACTTCTGCGCCGACCATCCGAATGAGCCTGAATCTGGGCTCGGGCGGGCAGAGCGAATCATACCCCGGTCCGGTGCCGGCCGGGGCTGTCTCCCTTACTTCTCCTGAAGCAGTCTCCTTAACCTTCTTTACGTTCACACGCCTCCCCTTGTGCTTGGCCCTGGCTGGATCAAAGCGATCAAACAGCAGCACAGCCATGCCGGTTACCGCAAACGCCATGGCTATCCAGTGCAGTCGTAGCAGAAGCATGCCGGTCGTCCAATCAATCCCCGTCCACGAAAACGTCTTGAATACCTCGAATTGCATCTCCGGGTCGAAGGCAACGAATCCCGCCAGTAGTCCGATCGTCTCGCCGGGGAATGTCGCCCGGGCGGCGGCCCGGGCGCTATCCGTGAAGACCGCTATGGAGGCGAGATCAAGGAACGGTACGGTAAGCATGCCCAATACGACGCAACTTTCGGCCAGGAATAAATAAATAATATTACCCGCGCTTCCCCTGAGCCATCGGACGGTATCGAAAAGGACTGCTACCGAAGACACGAAAATTACGGCTGGCAGAGAAACGATAAGAAATGGTGATACAAAAGCCCACAGGCTGATCTCACCCGATTCGTTTCTGACCAGCAGCGTGATGAAAGCCAGGATAGCCAGGGACACGACCATCAACCAGAGGGCAGCGATGTTACTCACGAGCTTTGAAGCAATGTAAACACGCCCACTCATCTTAGTGGTGGCAATAATCTGCCCCACCTCGGTCAGGCGATCGCGTTTGATAGAACCTCTGACCAGGTAGAATCCTATAATCGCCATCATGATAGAGCTGCAAACGGCCATAAGGCTGCCCGCCCAGGCTGAATTGTACACGCTCTTGTACTCTCCAAACCCAATTGTGTACTGGCCCGTGATAACCAGGTATCCGAAAAACATCACCCCAATCATTGTGACAAGGAAGCTGTACCTCCGGGTTCGCTCCCGGAAATCGGCAAGGCTCAACTGAAAGAGAATCCGCAGTCTATTCATCCTGCTGCTCGCGCTGATGGCCATTCAGCAGCCAAAGATATGCATCCTCGAGAGTCGGCGTCACCTGCCGAGCCGAGGCCGTCGGTGCCTTCTCCCCAACTACCCGCACTCGCAGACCCACAATGGTTCTGGTCGTACTACCTACTATGTGCGTCTGTTTCAAGTTTGCCAGATCAGAGCTGGCAATGACAAGTTCCCAGACTTTCCCCACCACTGACCGGAGTAACTCCTCCGGAGTGGCATGCACAAGAAGATGCCCTGCACTCATGACGGCGATCGAGGTTGCGGCCGCTTCGAGATCAGAGACGATGTGCGAAGACAATATCACTATGCGGTTGACGGACAGCTCCGAGAGAAGGTTCCGAAATCGTATCCGTTCTTCGGGGTCCAGACCAGCTGTCGGTTCGTCAACAATCAGAAGCTCCGGATCATTAAGCAGTGCCTGAGCGATCCCCACTCGCTGCTTCATGCCTCCCGAGAGAGAACCAAGACGCCGCTTCCGGGCATCACCAAGGTTGACCAAGTCCAACAATTGGCCAATTCTCCGCCGGGCCGACTTACCACTTATACCTCGTGCCGCCGCCAGGTATGACAGGAACTCGGTAGCGCTCAGATTCGGATAAATGCCAAAATCCTGCGGGAGATAGCCGAGTACTCGACGAACACTTTCGGGCGAATGCACAATATCGTGACCTTTCCAGCTGGCTTTGCCTTCGGTGGGTTTGGTAACCGTGGCCAGAATTCGCATCAGGGTCGACTTCCCCGCACCATTCGGACCCAGCAGACCGAGGATGCCCGAGTCTATGTCCAGACTAAAATTATTGAGCCCCCAGATATTTCCTTTGTAGCATTTCCCTAAGTAATCGGTTCGAAGGATCAAGAGAACGCTCCTTTCGTGGTGATCGGTCACGGTCCTAGAGACAGACCTTTCCCTTGGATTATAACGGGGGGTCGGTCTACTTGTTGCAGGGATCAGCCCAGCCCATGATGGATTTCACGACCTTCACCATTCGCAATATATTATCTTCCAATGACTTCCGCTGATACAAACAACGTGTGACCGCACCGAGAAGGCCAACCCCACAGGCGTCTGGGGAGAATGCGGTTGCGGCCGCTTCGAACCTATCCCATTTGACTGCAACGGCTT